>NZ_CP119075.1:0-55000 GCF_029023725.1 Synoicihabitans lomoniglobus | reverse complement strand
CAGTAGCCGCGCCGCCTAACCCTAAGACACCCTCTCTGCTTATGCCTGACTAGTGCCGTCAAAAAGCTGCTGCCGAATTGAGATCCATGACTGATCCCCGCAAATGGAAAATTTCTGGGATGATGGCTATCCGCCCCGCTTGGAACCGGCTAAGGGGAATAGGAGGCTGATGATAACTAGACCCAGACTGCGTCGCCACCAGCTACGCTAAAATTCAATGGTGTGCGCTTCATGCGGATAGTCGTCTACAAAAGTAAGTTCTCCCCTTTGAGACAGGAAAACGCATTGCTCGGCTCCACCCAGCCCCTTCAACGAAGCAGTTTCCCCCTCAACTAAAGTCAATTCCTGCGCCGACAGCTCCGGAGCAGGTTAGGACCTCACCACAAGCTGTTCCAATTTCAGTGCCTCCGATACGCATCGACCATGGAAATCACTGGAACACTCCGCGCCCGACGAACCGCATGCCCCGGCGATCGCGACCCAAATGGAGGGGCAATCGCAACAACTTACATATGCGCAAAACACGGTATTCCCCTTGCGGGTGCACAACGGTGGATTTTAGACCGAAATCCTAACCACTAGCCGGATCGATCCCCAGGATGCCAAGAATCGCTCCGACGCAGACTTCCTGGCGTCAACAACTGGAGCAGTTCGGGAACTGCGGGGTGTCGGCAGTCACTCTCCAGGTTAATCTCGGGTAAACCGGACCAATGAGGAGTCACTTGCTCGGAAACCCTTCAGGGTTGGTGCGTTCAAATGGTCGAGGATTCCATACACCGAGAAAACGAAGCCCGTTTTCTCAGTGCCCTCGTTTACCAAAACGGCGACCCCTCGAGGTCGCCGCTTTTCTCGTGCCCACCGTGGTGGCTGGGAAGACACGACCCTCTCCTATTTCTGAGCCGAGATTTTAGCCGCTTCCGTTTCGAGTCGGCCCACGAGTTCGGTCATTTGTTCGACAACAGCTTGGATCGTTTCACGACGATCCAAATCCACCCCGGCTTTGCGAAGCTGCTCCATGGGTTGGTCATTACCGCCGCTGCGCAGCAAAGTAAGATAACGCCCCCTGGCCTCCGCCTGCTCATCTTTGGTTCCGGTGGTCATGTCTTTGAACAACTTCGCCGAAGACGCGAAACAGGTGGCGTATTTGTAAACATAATACGGCGAATTGAAGAAATGCGGAATGCGCGTCCACGTGAAGCGATACAGCTCATCTTTTTCGACCGCATCACCGTAGTAGGCATCGAGCAAACCAGCATAGATCTCCGACAGTGAATCGGGCGTCACCGGCTTCCCGCTCTCGACGAGTTGGTGCGCCTGCCATTCGTAGTCAGCAAAGAGCACCTGCGTGTAAAACGTGCCAAAGATGCTGTCGATGGCATGTTGCAGTAGGAGAAAACGTTCCCGTGGATCGTCGGTGCGACTCAACAGCAGCTCGAGCAGGAAACGTTCATTCGTGGTCGAAGCCACTTCCGCGACGAAAATGGTGTAGCTGGCGGTCGCAAAGGGCTGGGTCTCGTAGGAAAGCACCGTGTGCATCGAGTGTCCGAGCTCATGCGCAAACGTGAACACCGCATCGAGCGTGTCGTTGTAGTTCATCAGCATGTAGGGGCCCACGCCATACACGCCGGCACTGTAAGCCCCGCTGCGCTTGCCATCATTTTCGTAAACATCGAGCCAACGCCCATCGAGTAGGTTCGCCATTTTCGCATGGTAGTCTTTGCCCAGAGGAGCGACCGATTCGAGCACGGTCGCTTTCATCGCGTCGTAGTCGTAGGTGCGATCGTCTTCGAGCAGTGGAAGCGAACCATCATACAAATGGTAGGTATCGAGCTCCAACATTTGCTGACGAACTTTCATATAGCGCTGCACCGGGCCTGTGCCCTCACGCACCGTTTCGACCAAAGTCCGATAAACCGACTCCGGCACATTGTCTCCATCCAGTGCGGCCGCCAGCGTCGTCGGGTAGTCGCGCGCCTGGGCCGTAAACCAGTCACGTTGCAGGATGCCGTTGTAGATGGCGGCATAAGTATTTTTGTTCGCCGCGTAGGTTTCGTAGTGTCCTTGGAACGCGGCCGCCCGGTCGGCCTGAATCCGCGAAGTATTCAGAATCTCCGAATATCCCCCATAGGACACCTTGATCTCCTTGCCATCACTCAAGGTAACGGTCGGGAACTCGACGTCCGACGTGCTGAGCTCCTGATAAATGCTGCGCGGGGTGCCGTTAAACTGCGATGCAAACGACATGATTTTCTCGCCCGACTCATCGAGCACATGCGACGCCTGCCGGTAGGCTTCCGCAATCGGGAAACGATAAGGCGCCAAACGAGGTTCGCTCTCCACCCAACCCAGCGCGGTCTCGGCCGGGATCTCCAACAGCTCCGGCGTATACCAGGAGGTGGCGGTGCCCAGCTTGGCGAACAAAGCCATCACGCGCTGAAACTTTCCCGACACTTCCGTGTTGCGGGTATCGACGTCGCGTTGGAGCTGCGGATACCGGTAGAGTTTGTATTGGAGGCGACCAATCTCATCGCCGAGCTCATTGGCCTTCGCGAGCGCATCCGCCCCGTTCGCCAAGGTTCCTTTCAGGGCCGCGTATTCCGTGATGTAACCTTCGAGCAGTTTCATGTCGGATTCCCATTCCTCCCAAGATGGGTAGATCGCTGAGAAATCCCATTTATAGGCATCGGCAATTTCGTCGCGATTGCGAGTGTCGGGGCGGGCAGCGGACATAACGGTTACAGAACTAAGGGTGACAAGGCCGGCCAGACTCGCGCGGAGAAGGCGACCGGTAAGGGTAATCGGTTCAGGCATACTCCAGCGGTCATCGATTTGAGGACGAGTCGCAAGCCTCCGGGTAATTTACCCGGGGCCATCACCTCGCACGCTCTCGGCACCGGAAAGATGACGGCGGCGGCTTGCTCACACGGAAAGAAGCGTCACCGATAAGTCATGGTTGCTGCTCTCATTTTGGACTTCGATGGATTGATCCTCGATACGGAAACTCCGCTCGTGGATGCGTGGGAGGCGGTCCACGCGGAAGTCGGTTCGGTTTTCGATCGCGGTCGCGGGGAAGGTATCATCGGTCACGTCGGCGTCGCCTTCGATCCTTGGGAAGGCATCGCCCTCGACCACGAGCGCTCTGATTTGGAACAGCGGTTTTTGCGGCACAAAAACCGCATCATCGTGAAACAACCGATTCTACCCGGCATCATCGACCTGCTCGATCATGCGCGGGATCATGGCATCGCTCTCGCAGTGGCATCCAACTCGCCGCACGTGCACGTGGATCGTCATCTGGACCGCCTCGGACTGATCGATCGATTCGCAGCGATCGTTTGCCGCGAAGATGTGCCTCACGGCAAACCGCAACCCGACGTTTACCTCGCCGCCTTGGAAAACCTCGGTGTCGAAGCCGTCCATGCCGTCGCTTTCGAGGATTCCGTGCCTGGTCACCAAGCCGCCCATGCCGCGGGTCTGCGCGTAGCGGTGATTCCCAACCCTTGCACACGGGCCCACCGCTTCGATCACGCCCACCTCCAATTGGACGCCTTGGATCAATTGTCTCCCACCAAGTTGCTCGCGAAATTTTAGCGCTTCACTGCCACCCGCCCCGAGCGTGCGCTTGCCTCCGGTCCCGCCCGTGAGAAAGTGTGGAGTTGTGACTGTTCCCCGTTTCAACGTGCTCGGCGTTGGTGTGCACGCGCTGGATCTGCCTCGGGCCACCACATTGGTGGTTGAGGCCGCCACCCAAAAGCGCGGGGCCTACGTTTGCTGTTGTGATGCACACTCGATCACCCGGGCTCGTCAAAACCGCGAACATCGCAACACGCTCAATGCCGCCTACCTCACCACCCCCGACGGCATGCCATTGGTGTGGCTGGGAAAATTAGCCGGCTATCGGGACACGCAACGCGTCTACGGGCCCGACCTCCTCGAAGCCGTCTGCGCTGCCACGGCCGACACGTCGCTCACCCATTTTTTCTACGGCGGCGCTCCCGGCACCGCTACGGAGCTGGCCCGTCGGCTGATCCTCCGCCATCCCGGTCTGTTGGTGGCCGGCTCGCACTCCCCGCCGGTCGCCGACGCCGAGGATTTGCCGATCAACGCAATCGCCCGAGCCCGTCCGGACTTCGTGTGGGTGGGACTGAGCACCCCGAAGCAGGAAGCGTTTATGCGCCGGCTGGCGGAATCCGAAACCGACTTCGGCGTCACGCTCGGCGTCGGCGCCGCGTTCGATTTCTTATCCGGCAACGTGCGCCAAGCCCCGCTCTCCATTCAACGCAGCGGACTGGAATGGCTGTGGCGCCTATTTCAAGAACCCGGTCGACTCGGGACACGTTACCTCCGGACCGCCCCGCTGTTTGCTCTGCGTGCATTTGGGCAAATCTCCGGTCTTTGCCACTACCCGCTGGAAGATCGCTGATCGCTCAGAACAGATCCCCTTGCGTCATGGCTTCACGTTTCACCGGGTCCAACGTGCTCATGCTGAGCAACCACGGCAAAGATTGCGCCGCCACTTCCGGCTCCATGGCCATACGGCGCAACAACAGCGCTCCCGCCAACGCGTCGTAGAGTGCCGCATGATAGCGGCGGCGATCAGGCGGGCAGACATTGAGCGCCACGCGATCAAGTTCGTTTTGCAGGCCACACCGTCCTACCAGGACCTCGAGTCGTGCCGATTCCAGACCGGTGTAGAGCTGCGGATAAAGCCTGCCCGTATCAATCCACGGCCCCCAATCGGCCACCGCCTCGCCCGGCCGCACGAAATCGGGTGACTGACGCGGATAGGCCCAGACGCTTTTTATCATGGTGTTTTCCGCGCTCGCGAAATGGGCCGCCAATGGGCCGCTCTCGCGCAAGCTCGCAAACAACTCAAACTCGGCGGTAAACGGATCATGGGAGGCCACCGCCGCGGCTTCGATGCCATGCACCGCCGCGTCCTCTTCGCGCACCCGGCCCGTTGCCCGGCACAGGCGGGTCGCCGTATCCACGATCTCGCCGCCTCGCAGCGTCACGACCCCGTATTCTAGAATACCCGACGTGACGCTCCCTTCGAAATCGATAAAGTGAATCGTGTGGGCCGGCCAGGACATGGCCGTTCATCAAATACATCCGGGCGCTGAAACCAATGCTTTTACACGGTCGCGCCCACCATCAGCCGACCAACAGCGATTGCGCGCCGTCGATGAAGATCTCGGCTCCGGTGGTGTGACTGGAGGCATCCGAGGCCAAAAACCACACCGTTTCCGCAACCTGCCCGGCCGTGCCAGGTTGCCCGCCGGTGAGCGGAATGTCGCCTTCGGGAAACTGCACGGGCACGTGCAGATCCTCGATATCGGTCCGATTCGTGTTGTCATCGATCTCGGTCTCGATCGCCCCCGGGCAGATCGTGTTCACCCGGATGCGGTCATCGGCGAGTTCCACCGCCAACATACGACCGAGCGCCAACTGGGCGGCCTTGGATGCGGCGTAAGCCGACGCCCCCGAATTACTGAACATCCGGGTCCCGTTGACCGACGAGGTGATGACGATTGATCCTCCCCCCGCCCGACGCATCGGATCGACGCAGGCGCGAATGCTGAGAAACGTTCCCTTGAGATTGATCTGCATGGTGCGATCCCAGTCATCGGGGCTCAGCTCTTCGATCGGCGCCCATTTGCCATTCACCCCGGCGTTGGCAAAAAGGATGTCGAGTCGGCCCCATTTCGCTTCGATCCGCTCCACCGCCTCGCGCATGGCGCCTTCATCGGTGACATCGGCGGGCAAGACCAACACCCGCTCAGGATCATCCTGCGTGCGAGTGATTTCGTCGGCCAATTTCTCCAATTCGGATTCGGTTCGGCTGAGCAACGCCACGCGACACCCACAATGGGCCATCAATTTCGCGGTGGCTCGTCCGATACCGGAGCCGGCACCGGTGATCAAAGCGACTTTATCATCGAGGGAGTTTGTGGGGATTCGCATGGCAGTTGCTGGTCTAAGTCTAAGATTGGGTCGAGTTACCGGACCGAAAGCGGTCAATCGTTGATCACTTTTTCGATTTCTTCCCGGGTCGCCCCGGTGGTCTTCTGGATTCGACCGATGGTCTCCTCTTCCTTGCCTTCAACGTAGGCGAGATCGTCGTCGGAGAGCTCTCCGTATTTCTGTTTCAGCTTACCTTTGGCTACGTTCCAATTTCCTTTGGCGATGAGTTTGTTCATGGTTTTGAGAGGGTTGAGGTTTCGTCCCGCGTTATGCCGGACGGTTGCTGGGATGAGGTCGCACTCGGCATGCCAGCACGTCCTACAATTTCGTTATTATATTATTTTCAGTGGCTTAAGAAATTCTCTCATCCCGCGGAATGACTAAATCGATGCAATTTGCACCTGTGACGGACACCACATCGGGTATTTTGCACCCCAAACCCGTCGTCACGGGAACCACTCGCTCCTTCCGCGTTCCATGCCACGACGGCGCGCGCTTGGACTCGGGAGCCTTTCCTTTCCTCCATCCAGCCCTCCACCATCGGAATGCCTCGTAACCTGACCTCCCGCCAACTCCCGCCACGCGCATCATGATCACTCGCTGGAACAACCTCTACGAGCGACTCCGGTCCTCCCTCTGGCTCGTGCCATCGCTCCTCGCCGTATCAGCGGGTCTCGCGGCCGAAATCGCGTTGCACATCGACCTCTGGTTGCTGCGAGAAAACTACACCCCGCCCTTCCTCTACCCGGGTAACATCGCCGGCGCCCGGCAGGTGCTGGGAACCCTCGCGGCATCGATGGTTTCCCTCACGACCATCAGCTTTTCGGTCATGATGGTCGTGCTCACCCTCGCCTCGAACCAGTTCGGCCCCCGCGTGCTGCGCAACTTTTTGTCCGACCGCTTCTACCAAGTCGTGCTCGGCATCTTCGTGGCGACGTTTGCCTACAGCCTGTTCGTGCTCGGACGCCTGCCCGACGTGGATGACCCCGGTTCCGCCGTGCCTCGGTTCGCCGTCACGTTCGCACTGGTGATGACGTTCACCAGCTTGGCCACTTTGATCGGATTCATCCACCACGTCGCCCGCTCCGTGCAAGCCTCCCAAATCGTGCAACAAGCGCATCGCGAAGCGTGCCGCACCATTCTCGCAGTCTATCCCGATGCCCTCGGTCAGGACCAATTCGACGAAACCCCTATCCCACGCGAAGACTACGCCTCCAACATCACTCTGGAAGTGAGAGCCGACCGCGCCGGCTACGTCCAGGCGATCAGCGTGGACGACGTGATGTCTTTTGCCGTGGAAAACGACATCGTCGTGGAGTTCCACATCAAACCCGGCCATTTCATTTCCACCCGATCCCTCCTCGCCACGTTGCACGGCAAACTCCCCGCCGACGAAAAACCCACCCGCGAGCGCATCCGTTCCGCCGTCCTGCTGGGCTCGGAACGCACGGGCGAACAAGACGCGCAATACGGGGTGCGCCAACTCATGGAGATCGGCATCCGGTCGCTCTCCCCCGGCATCAACGACCCGGTCACCGCGATTTCCTGCATCGACTATCTCTGCGAAGATCTGGCGGAACTCGCCCGTCGCATCCTGCCCCCCGAGCAGCGCTACGACGAAAACGGGCAACTCCGGGTGGTGGTGAGACGCGACGATTTTGCCGACATCGCCAGCGCCGCGTTCGACAACCTGCGCCACTACGGGCGCAGCCACCCCGAGGTTATGAACCGCCTCGCCGTGGGTCTCGCCATGATCGCGGGCGAAGTTCACCGCGAACCAGACCGGCAATGGATGCGCGCCGCCTTGCGCGACCTGCGAGCTGAAGCCGAAAACCTGCCCCACCAAACCGACCGCAAACGATTCGACGCCTGTTGCGCCGAGGCTGCATCCACCCTCGACCGTTCGAGTTGATACGCATTTGCCGTGCTTTTCCGGGCTCGAACCGCCTAGGTTCGGTTCGACCATGGATCTCTCTTCTCCTCGTGAATTCATCCCCGAACTCGCTCGTGCCAGTGCGGACTTCATCGCGCCCTTTTTCGGAAACCCCGGCACCGCCGTTGAGTTCAAGTCCGACGACTCGCCCGTAACCGCCGCCGACCGCGGGGCCGAAGCGGTCATGCGCAAGATGATCGCCCACCGCTTTCCCGCTCACGGCATAATCGGTGAGGAACACGGCAACGACCGCCCCGACGCCGAGTGGGTCTGGGTGCTCGACCCGATCGACGGCACCAAGAGCTTCATCACCGGCGTCCCGCTCTGGACCACCCTCATCGGCCTGCTCCACCACGGTGAGCCCGTGCTCGGCGCCATCCATCAACCCACCCTCGGTCAGCTCGTCATCGGCGACAACGAAACCACGACCCTCAACGGCCGCCCCGTGCACACCCGCGCCACCACCGCACTGGCGGACGCGACCCTCGTCACCAGCGACCACCGCAACCTCGCCCGCTATCAAAACGGCACGGCAGCCGACCAACTCATCGATGCCTGCCGCCTCTACCGCACTTGGGCCGACGGCTACGGCTACCTCCTGCTCGCCACCGGTTTCGTCGACATCTGCCTCGATCCCATCATGAACCCCTGGGACATCGCCGCCCTCGTGCCCGTCGTGCGCGGCGCCGGCGGCACCATCACCGACTGGTCCGGACAGTCCCCCTACCCCGCCGAATCCATCGCCGCCGCCGCCACCCCGGATTTACACCGCCAAACCTTGGCGCAACTCAATCGATAAACCGTTTCGCTCTCGGCCGCGCACCGCCCGAGTGGCTCCGCGCTCGCGCGCATCGATTTACAAACGCCACCCGATCCTCTTCTTCGCTTCCCGTGTCAAACGACGATCTTCCGCTCGACCGCCAACTTCGCCAAGGCATCCTGTTCGCCCGCGAACGTGTTTACCATTACGGTCAACCCACCCCGCTTGAACGCCTCATCCTGCCCGGCGACGAACCCGGCCCCGAGGTCTGGGTGAAACGCGAGGACTTGTCGCCGGTCAATGCCTACAAATGGCGTGGCGCGTGCAACCGCATGGCGCTGCTCACCGCCGCCGAACGAGCCCAAGGCGTCGTAGCGGCATCCGCCGGCAACCATGCCCAAGGCGTCGCGCTGGCCGCCCGCCAACTCTCGATCCGCGCTCGCATTCACATGCCGCGTTCCACTCCGCGCGTGAAACAGGACGCCGTGCGCCACCACGGCGGCGAATGGGTCACCATCGTGCTCTCCGGCGACAGCTACGACGAGGCCTATACGTCCGCGCGACGCGAGGCCGACGACACCGGCACCATTTACATCCACGCCTACGATGATCTGCAGGTCATGGCCGGTCAGGGCACCATGGCCGACGAGGTCATCATGTCCGGACACGGTCCGTTCGACACCACGTTCCTGCAAATCGGCGGCGGCGGGCTGGCGGCGGCGGCCTCCGCCTGGTGGAAAACATTCTGGCCCGACATGGCCATCGTCGGGGTCGAGGCCGAAGGCCAGGCATCCATGCAAGCCGCGTTGGCCGCTGGCGAACCCGTCACGCTCGATCAGGTCGACATTTTCTGCGACGGCACCGCCGTGCGCCGCGCCGGCGACCTGCCGTTCGCCATCTGTCGCGACACGTTGGACCGCGTGGAAACGGTCTCCAACGCGGAGGTCTCCACCGCCATCCGCGTGCTCTGGGAATCACTACGCTGCATCGCCGAACCTTCCGGCGCGCTCGGACTGGCGGCGGTGCTCAAACATCGCGCCGCGCTCGACGGTCAGCGCGTGCTCATCGTGGTGACCGGTGCCAACGTCGATTTTCGCCAGATCGGCCTGATTGCCCAGACCCAGGGCAATGCGTCCCGCATCAGCCGCACGTTGCGTATCCGCCTGACCGAGACACGCGGCTCCATGCTCGGCCTGCTGGGTCGTTGTCTGCCCGGTTTGAACGTCGTCGACTTTCAATACGGCAAAAACGACGCCGTCGACGCCTGGCCGATCTTCACGGTTTCCGCCGACGATCCGGCTGCGCTCGACACCCTGCCTGCCCGGTTGGCCGAGCACGGTTACGAATGGGAACCCCTGGAATCCGCCGACGACGTCCAGTTCCGCGCCATCCCGTTGCGGGGTGATCTGTTGCACCAGCCGGCATTTTTCCGTCTCGATTTCTACGAGCGTCCCGGCGCCTTGCTGGACTTCCTGCAAAGTCGCGTGCGTGACCAGGCGAGTTTCTGCTACTTCAACTACCGCCAATCGGGCGAACGCATCGGCCGCGCGCTCATCGGTTTCGACTTTGCCCACACCGCCGAACGCGACGCCTTTGTCGCCGGCATGCCACGGCACGGCGAAGGTTTCCGCAGTTGTCGCCCCGTCGAGCCCGCCGTGCTCACCCGCCTGACCGGCCGCACCTGATCTCCCAATTCCCAACGTGGCGGCGCACCGAACTCGACGCGCCTTGCCGCTTGGTATCAAGTTTTCGGCAACATCCTCCGGCGCGTGGCAGACCTGTTCACATTTCAACTCACTTCCTTGGCGTTACCGCAGGTATTCGCCGCTGGTTTGTGCGTCATGGCGGGAGGGTTCGTGCTGCCGTTGTGCCGGGAAGTCGTGGCCGCCCGCTGGTTGCTGGCCGTGCTCGTCGGCGCGGTGCTGTGGTCGGCCGCCGGGGCGTTGGAGTTTTCCGCCGCCACCATGGCCGGAAAGATTTTTTGGTCCCAGGTTTCCTACCTCGGCATCGTTTGCGGCCCGGTGGCGTTGTTCCATTTCGCCTACGCGCACACGCATGACCAAAACGCGCCGCCTCGGGCGTTGAGTGTGCTGACCGCCGCAATCGGCGCCACCATCCTGCTATCCGCCGCGACCAATTCCCTGCATCATCTGCTTTGGCCGGAGATCGTGGCGGTGGAGCGGGACGGACTGCTGTTTGCGCGTTACGAACGCGGCCCGTTTTTCTGGGCCACCGTCGCGTATTGCTACGGATTCATGTTCGCCAGCTCGGTCATGTTGGCCGCCCACACGCTCAGTCTCGGCAATGTTTTTCGGCAACAATCGCTGGTGATCATTCTCGCCACGCTGGCCCCGTGGATCACCAGCCTCGCCTATGTGCTGCGCGTCGGTCCGCGGCCGGAGCTCGACCACACCCCGGTCGGCTTCGCCGTCACGGGGCTTTTGCTGAGCTGGGCCATCGCCCGCTTTCGACTGCTGGAGCTCATCCCGGTCGCGGCCAACACGTTGTTCCTGCGCTTGCCCGATCCGGTGCTGGTCATCGATCCCGTCGGCCGTCTGGTCCGGGCGAATGAAGCCGCCCTGCGCCGCTTTGGTCCGCTCGCGGCCCGGGAAGGCCGCCCGCTCGACGAATGCCTCTCCGTGCAAGCCGATCTGCTCGAAGCCATCCGATCCGCCACCACGACCCGACGTCCGATCGCCCTCGGCGTCGACTGGTGGATGATTGAGTCCGCCGCCCTCGACGACTCCGGCGGCCGCACTCGGGGCAAGTTGGTCATTCTCCGGGACATCACCGATGCCAAACGCGCGGAACTCGAGCTCCTCGAAGCCAAACTCGAGATCGAAAACACCCTCGCTCGCGCCGATGCCCTCGCTCGCGAAGCCGTGGCCGCCAACGCCGCCAAGAGCACGTTTCTCACCCAGGTCAGTCATGATCTGCGCACCCCCCTTCACGCGATCCTGGGCATGACCGAATCCCTGCAGGGCGGTCCCCTCGAGCAGCATCAACTCGAAGCCGTTACGACCATTTCCGGCGCGGGTGACGTGCTCCTGCGCCTGATCAACGATTTGCTGGATCTCGGTCGCATCGAAGCCGGTCGGCTGGATCTCGCTCATGAACCGTTCCTGCTCGACGACATTCTCGATCAGGTGGCCGATATTCTCGGTCCCACGGCCCGCGCGCAGGGGTTGTCCTTCGTGCATTGGATCGAACCGTCGACCCCCGCCGGTTGGCACGGCGATCCCGAACGCGTGCGCCAGATTTTGCTCAATCTCGTGGGCAATGCCATCAAGTTTACCGAACAGGGCGGCGTCACCCTGCGCGCTTCTTACGTCGACGACGCTTTGCAGTTTGAAGTGAGCGATACCGGTCCGGGCATTGCCCCCGAGCATCTGGCGGGACTCTTCGCGCCGTTCAATCGCGGTGATCCCGAAACCGCCCGGCGCATCGAAGGCACCGGCCTCGGCCTCGCCATCAGTCGCCGGCTCGTTGAAGCGATGAACGGCTCCATCGATGTTCGTAGCCAGTTGGGCGAAGGCTCGGTGTTCTCTCTGAATCTTGCCCTTCGACAGGATCCCGCCATCGCCATTTCGCTGTCTCGACTCGCTCAATCCATCAACGGGCTCCGCATCGCCGTGGCGGTTCCCGATCCCGCCACCCGCGAAGCCGTGATCCGCGGCCTGCTCAGTCTGGGCGCCAACCCCTTCGCCGCGTTGCCCCCACCCGAGCCCGACGCTTCCACCGCGCTTGTCATCGCGCCCGGCGACGGCTCCTCCGAGATGGTTGCCCGCTGGAAAACCGCCCGCCGACCCGTGACCGTGATCGCCACGGGCACGAATGCCTCCACCGAGCAAATACCGCCGCGCCGCCGCCAGATCGCTACGGCCCTCACGCTCACCCCGACGGCAGTTAAAAAGACCTTCGTCGCTCCGCCGGGCCCCCGTCATCACGTGTTGCTGGCCGATGACAACGCCCTCGGTCTGCGCGTAAGTTCCGCCCAACTCACCCGCTGCAACTGCGAGGTGGTCGCGGTCCCCGGCGGTCTCCCCGCGCTCGAGCGCCTCGCGGTCGAAGACTTCGATGTGATCGTGCTCGATGGCCAGATGCCCGACCTCAACGGCTGGGAAGTGGCAAGCCGGATTCGTTCCTGGCCAGCCGACGCTCGCAACGCCAACACGCCCATCATCGCGTTGACCGCCGACCTGACTCCCGACGCGCATGCCCGTTGGCTCAGCGCCGGCGTAACCGTGGTGTTTGGCAAACCGGTCAACGCTCGGGAGCTCCACCAAACTCTCCAAAAATATCCGACCAGCGTCCCGCCGCTCACCTCCCCGTGACCGGCCACTACCGCGAAGAACTCAATACTCGCTGCGCTTGCCTTTGCCGCGCGGTGTGAACAGCGACTGGGAAATAAAGCCCAGGCCCAACGCCGCGCCGAGGGTGCGAAAGTTGCGCAGCGCGCCCAGCACGTGCTCGACCGGCGCCGACCGCGGTTCCTGCACGCGTCGCAACAATACCAATACACCGATCGCCAGCACCGGCATGGTCATGAAAAACGCATGGTAGGCCTGCAGCCCGGTCCAGCCCCGCGCGAACAGATGCTCCAACAACTGGCCGGTCAAAATCGGCGCGATCGCCGTGCCCACCGAGGCCGCCGCGATGTTCAACCCCACCGCGAGTGCCTTGCTTTCGGCCGGCACGAGTTTCATCAGCAAATTCAATTGGCCGATCACGATACCGGCATTGACCGCCCCCGTCAGCGCCCAGACCACGTAAAGCAACCACTGCGTGTCACGCGTGACAAACGCCCATGGTGTGCCCACCAACGCCCACAAAGCCACCGCACAAACCAACACCGGCCGCGCGCCGAACCGATCCAACAGCTTTCCCCACGCCGGCAGGGCGAGCGCGCCAAACAACAGTGACAACGCCAGCGGAATGCTCGCCAGCCCGGCGTTGTCCGTGAGCTCATCCAGCATGAACACAGGCTGAAACGCGCCGTAGCCGTTCAACACCGCGCCCCACGCCGCGACAAAAATGATCGAACGCCAATACGGTCGATTCGTCCGCAACCGCTGCCATTGCGCCAGCCAGGAAACGGGCTCGGCCGCCACCGCATCACCCGCTGCCGGCGTCCGGTGCGCCATCACCGCCGAGATCGCCCGCGTCAGACACGCGAATAATATCAACCCGGCGATCACGTCCAGGCGCGGCGTCATCAACACCAGTCCCGCCAACAACAGAAACGTGAAATTCGAAATCTGCGCGAGGCGGTTGCGACGCGCGAAGTAAACGCCGCGCAACGGCTCGGGCACCCAGGACTGCATGTAGGCGGTCCACGACACGCCCATCACCGCCGCCACCAAACCAGCCGTGCCCACAAACGCCCCCGCGAGCGGCACCGCATGCGCGACCGCCCACTCCGGCGCGATCAACAACGTCCCGGCCAATCCCGCCCAACAGGCGATGTGACACCAGATCGCGCTGACGAAAACCTGCCGCATCGAAAACCAGCGCCCCAACACCGGCGTGACGAACAACTGCAGCATGTTGCACCAAAACGGCAGCGAAACGATGAATCCATACGGACCGGGCGCGAGCTGCATCCCTTCCGCCAACAACGTCGCGAGCACCAAATTGGCCGGCTGCCCGGTGTAAACCAACGGCATCGCAAACACCGCCTCCCACGAACTCATGCGCATGCTGCGCCGGACCATGTCCCGGCGGGCGGAGGGATGTGTGAAAGTCGAAGCGGTGTCGGTGGTCATGCGGTCAAAGACGAGCGAACGGAACAGCTATGCCTCGCTCCGTCGAGCGAGGGACGTCCCTTATCCGGAAAAAATCAGGATCCTGCGGCCCTACGTGGCCGTCTCGGTATAGCGACTCTCGCGGATGACCGTCACGCGGATCGTGCTCGGATACTGCAGCTCGTCCTCGATGCGCTGGCGCAGTTCCTTGGCAATCTCACTCGCGCGGTCGTCCGAGACCACGTTGGGGTTGACCACCACGCGCACCTCGCGACCGGCTTGGATGGCATACGCCTGGCGCACCCCATCGATCGATGCGGCCAGTTTTTCCAGCCGGTCCAATCGCTGGATGTAACTCGACATCGACTCCGCCCGCGCGCCGGGCCGGACGGCGGAAACGGTGTCCGCGAGAATCACCAGTCCCGCATAAAGCGATTCCGGCGGCACCTCTTCGTGATGCGCGGCCACCGCATTCACCACGGTCGGCGTCTCGCCATGTCGCTTCACAAAATCCGCGCCGATCATGGCATGGCTGCCTTCGTAATCGCTCTCGATGCCCTTGCCGATGTCATGCAACAATCCGGCGCGTTTGGCCACCGCCGGATCAAGGCCGAGTTCGCTGGCGAGCATCGAACAGAGGAAGCCCACTTCGATCGAGTGATCGAGGGCGTTTTGCGCGTAGGAGAAGCGATATTTCAGCCGCCCGAGCAGCTTGATGATCTCAGGATTGAGTCCGTTGATACTGAGGCGTCCGACCGCGTCCTCACCCGCTTCCTGCACCTTCAGCTCGATGTCATCGCGCGCTTGATTGACGAATTCCTCGATATTCGCCGGATGGATACGACCGTCCTTGACCAGGCCTTCCAAAGCCGCGCGGGCCACTTCGCGACGCACCGGATCAAAAGACGAGATGAGCACCATTTGCGGCGATTCGTCGATGAGCAGCGTCACCCCGGTCGCGGCTTCGAACGATTTGATGTTGCGACCTTCGCGACCGATGATCCGGCCCTTCATTTCCTCCGTCGGCAACTGCACGATCGTGGCGGTCAGATCGTTGTTGGGTTGCGACGAAAGGCGCTGCATCGATGCGATCAAAATGCGGCGGGCTTCGTTGTTAAGATCCTGCTCGGAACGTTCGAGCGTCTGACGACGCTGGGCGCGAAGCTCGTCCTGACACTCGATCGCCACTTCCTCGCGCAGGGCGATGCGGATCTCCTCGGCGTCCATCTTCGCGACGCCTTCGAGGCGTTTGCGCAGATCCTTGGACTGGGCGCGAATCGCATCACGGGCTTGCTTGATCGCGGCCGCTTCGCGTTTCAGGCGTTCGCCTTTTTGCTCCAGCTCAAAATCAAGTGCGGCGAGCGACTCTTCGTGCGAGCGAATCTCGCGCAGTCGCACATCCGTCTCGATGTCGCGACGGTCATACTCCCGGGTCAAGGCGCTGCGTTTGGTCGCGATCTCTTTTTCCGCCGCCTGTTTCACTTCTTCGGCGGCCACGGCCGCCTCCCGGCGCGCCACATCGACCACCTGTTTGGCCTGTTCGGCGGCCTGTTTCAACGTGCCACGGGAGAGTGTTCTCACCACCGCGAACCCGATGACCATTCCCAACACCAGCGCAGCCGGGAGCGACCAGTTTACTGGGTCACCCTCGGCGATCAACAAGGCGAAGTCGGCAGCGCTGGTCGATTGCAAGAGGCTGCGCAGCGTGAATGCCGCCCCATAAAATTCAACCTTTCTTGCGGACGATCTTCCAAACTCACGGCGTCAACTGCGACCGTATTGCTTTAACCACTTCATCCATGCGATTTCGGGCGTCGGTTTCGGTCTCTTCCGGCAGGACCACCGTCTGGACCACCACATACGCCCACCGATCGGGCCGCAACCGCAGCCGATTGAGGGCGGTGTGCCACAGTCGGCTGGCCGTGGTCGTGCAGATCCGGTCCCGCCCCACAAACCAGTAGGCGAACAGGGCCGGCACCCGCTGCAACTGCCCCCCGGAGGCCGGAGCTTCCCGATGCAAACGCAGCAATGCCGCCGGAATCGCGTCGGTCGGAGAAGCGCCAAAACGTGCGCCACCGCTCTCCGCAATCGTCCAACCTTGTCCCACCAAGCACAGTTCCGGCCGGTGAATCGACGTGCGGTCCTGCCCACTGAGCACGACGGAAACCAAAACCTGCCGCCGCCGATCATCGAGCGAAACGTAGATCCGCCGCGCGTAGCCAGTATCGGCGGGCAACATTTCGCGTTCCACTGCCGTGACTTCCGTGGCTTGCCCGATCCAATCCGTGCCTAAAAACGCCGGCAACGGAGCCGGATTAATGCCGTCCGCCGCCAGTGGAATGCCTGCCTCCGCCCGCAATTCCCATCGCTCCACCCGCGCCGCCAAAACCGCCGTGAGCAGCGCCGCCACCACCACCGCTCCCGCTGCCATCGTCAACCAGCGCCCCGGGACAGTGTAACCATTATGGTTACACTCGTCGGCAACGGCTTCGGGTGGTGGCTCACGCCGGGCGAGCGCGGTGGTCGCCCATTGCACGCCACCCAGCACGATCACGAAGACGACAAACCCCGCCCAATCGTGCAGGACTTCGCCTGCCCGCTGCCCCAGCCATTCCCCCGCAAACACCACCGCCGCGATGCGCACCACGTTCCCCACAAACGTCAGCGGGATCGCCAGCAACAATACCGCCCCGCGTCGCAGGTTGGACCGCAAACCGAGATACCCGACCAGCGACGCCAGCGCCAGCAGCGCCAACAGCGAACGCACGCCCGAACACGCCGCCGCGACATCGTATTGGTAACCCCCATCCGCCGCGAACAGCTGCGTGCCATTGCGCACCACATCGATACCGGCCAACCGCGCCAAAACTTCCGTCGTCGCGATCACCCCGAGCCGCAGATGAAATCCCACCGCATCGAGCACGCCCAACGGCATGGCAAAAAGCATTAGGCCGAGCGGAAACACCGCCGCCCGCCCCCAACCCGGACCGCCGCCCAACCGCATCACCCCCCAAGCGAACAACAGCACCGCCACAATCGAGATCCGCGTCTGCTGCACCACAAAGCCCAACCCATGCAGCACCAGCGCCCCGACCATCGCTGTCATCGCTGGTCCCAGGTAGGAGCGCGCTTGCGCGCGATCGCGTTGCCTCCCAGCCGCCACCGCGCCCGACACCACGGCTCCGCTATCATCGCGCGCAAGCCCGCTCCTACCGGAAGCGTGCTGCAGATTCCGCCACAGCACCCAACCCGCCAACGCCAGAATCAAAGGACCGTGTTCCGTCTCCGACCCCGGGTTGAACCATTGCCAACCCCACCACCAGAACACCGACGTCGTATCGATGTAACCGCGCACCGCGTTGCCCCAGAACTGAAACACCACGCCGCCCGCCAACGCACACAGCGCCGCCGCAATCCACGGTGAGGATACGAATCTGGGCTGGGCTTGACCGGAAGCACGGTTCACGATGGCGCGCAGTGTTCCGCTCCCCGCGCTACTTTCCAAGCCCGCGATGAAGTTGCTGATTCTGGCGCAAACCCCGCCTCCCCTCCACGGGCAAAGCCTGATGGTGCGCACGTTGTGCGACGGACTACGCGACACCGCGCCTGAGATGGAGGTCCATCACGTCAACCTGCCGCTCTCGGCCCACACCGCCGACATCGGTCGCTGGCGACTGGGCAAACTCGGGGTGATGTGGCACGCCATCCGCCAAACCCGCCGGATCCTGCGACGCCACGGTCCGATGACGCTCTACTACGTGCCTGCGCCCGGCAAACGCAGTGCGCTCTACCGCGATTGGTTGCTGATGTTCTGCTGCCGGGGACGCGCCGAACGACTGGTGTTGCACTGGCACGCCACCGGCCTGGGTCGCTGGTTGCAGGACCACGCCACCGCGTTCGAGCGCGCTCTCACCCGCCGCGCTCTGGGGCGAGCCGACCTGTCGCTCGTGTTGGGCGAGGCGCTGCGCGCCGACGCCGCCATGCTGCACCCCATTCGCACGGAAGTGCTCCGCAACGGCATCGAGGATCCCTGCACCACGTGGCAACGTCGCCCGCCCACACCGACTCCCCTCAACGTATTGTTCATCAGTCGCTGCTCCCGCGCAAAGGGCGTGCTTATCGCTTTGGCCGGCGTCGCCGAAGCGCATCGCCGCCGCCCTGGCAGCGTGCGATTGACCGTCGCCGGCGACTTCGAAGACGAGGCGACGGCTCGCGCGTTCAACGACATCGTCCGCCGCTCCGGCGCGCCGGTCGAACACGTCGGTTTCGCCGGTGACGAAGCCAAGCACAACCTGTTCAGTTTCGCCGACGTCATGGTCTTCCCTTCGCGCTACGAACATGAAGCTCATCCGCTCGTCGTGATCGAGGCCCTCGCCCACGACCTCCCCGTGATCGTGAGCAACTGGCGCGCCGTGGCCGAAAACTTACCGCCCGATCACACCTACGTGGTCAAACTCGACCGGGACACACCCCACGCCATCGCCGACGCGTTGGAGCAAGTCGCCGCCACGCCACGCCCCGACGGAGCAGCACGCCAACATTTTCTAAACCACTACCACCGCGACCGCTTCATCCAAGGCTTCACCCACGCTCTGGATACCTGACACCGCTCGACACCACCGACCGCGGACCGGGTGGAACCGGTCCCTCCGAGGAGAAACATAACGCAGCGGTCCCAAAAATCGGAGGGACGACTTCCACGTCGTCCGTCTCCAGCACGGCCCCCATCACTCACCCTTGGCAACGTCCGCGCCCGGGCGGATTGGCGTTAAAAACCTGATACCGCTCGACACCGAATTTCGCGTTCACCCGCGATAACGACACGAAGCACGATCGCCTCACCGCAGATGCCGATCGGCGAACGCCAAAAACTGCGCCCAGTCGTAAGCCGTCACATCATGCCCGCCCACCCTTCGCGCGTCCCGCTCGGTGAAAGCCATGCACTCATGGACTGATCTCTGCCCTGCTCTCGGATGCGAGGGCGGAGGGGCAGCACCGAGGCTGGAAGCCTCAGCCACGGCAGGGGCAGTGCTTGGTATCGTGGCCAAGGCATCCTGCCTCGGGGTTAACCAATGGGAATGGGAGCAAGATCGAGTTATCTCGTCACGTATCAACGCCGGTTGCGTGGAATGTTGATATATGACCACACGACCCCGCCGGACTGCCCCTCTTCAGGGCTCAGATTTAATCAAGGATCGACCCTGGCCGATTGGATCTCTGTCCGATTGGACCCGGCGACTCAAACTCCCCCCACGGCACGTGCAAGCTTCGCCCCACGCCCTTGACTTGCGGACCCCAACGCTGGCGGTCGTGGGAGACCTCGTCTGCTAATCTTCCTCCGCGCCTCGTTCTCGTTCCTCGTTCTTGTAATCCGTTCTCGATCTTTCCGATCGCCCTTCGTCCCGCTCGTTGGATACGTGACGATGGCCTGACCCCATCGAATTGCCCGGAGCGAAGGCAGAGGGGCAGCACCGAGGCTGGAAGCCTCGGTCACGGCAAGGGACAATGCTTGGCGGCTAAAAAAAGGGTCAATGGTATGAACCGGGGACATACCGTATTTGCGCGCACCTCGGGGTCGAACCGTTGCTGGCCGATGTCGTCGGAGCCGGGGATACCGACTGGCTCAAGCCCGAACCCCGCTTCGCGGCGTGGGCGCTCGCACGATTGGACGCGGCGGCGGCGGATACTTGCTTGGTCGGCGACTCACCGTTTGACGTCGCGGCGGCTCAGCAGGCCGGCATGGCCTTCGTGGGCGTAACGACCGGCACGCACACGGAAGCGCAGTTGCGTGAGGCAGGGGCCACCCACGTGGTGGCCGACTTGGCGTCGGTCGCGGCGGGGTGGGCACTCGAATCGAGCGGGTAGGGCGGTTTTGCGGCGATCGCCGGCGCCGGCTTCGGTGGCAACGCCGCTACTTGGCGTTGGTGTCGGCCGTGGCGGTGTCGAGTTTCCGATAGTCCCGGTAGAGTTCGCGCATGGCATCGGCGGCGGCGTCTTCAAACGCTTGGGAAAGCGTGAATCGATCCGAGCGATTCCAGGTTGTGGCGTGGCCGTTGAAGCTGCCGAGGTTGATCGACTGGCCATCAACCGTGGTCACTTTGGCGGTGAAGCGGCATTCGACGAAACCGGAACGACGACGTTCCCAATCGGAAAGGCGCACGGTCAGCAGCGGGATGCGGTCTGACACTTTGTCCAGGCGGTCGACGTGCGTGATACGACCTTCAAAGCCACCACGACGAAATGATTCCTGCAGCTGGGCGACCAAGGCATCGGCGATGTCGCTCTCATTCATGATATCAAACACCGTCGGGGTCTCGACCGTCACCTGCAGCCGCGGCATTTCGGTGCTCTTGGCCGATGCGACGGAGGA
This sequence comes from Synoicihabitans lomoniglobus, assembly GCF_029023725.1. GTDB lineage: Bacteria > Verrucomicrobiota > Verrucomicrobiia > Opitutales > Opitutaceae > Actomonas > Actomonas lomonigloba. Next base: position 34,229 of record NZ_CP119075.1, on the reverse strand, counting down.
GAGAAGGATGGAAAACACCACGGTGGTGAAAAGGCGGAGGTAAGGAGTTTTCATAGTAAACTATGAGACGCGTGCCTGCCGCGGGAGTTGCCGAAATTGAGCGGTTTCGGGTGGATTCAGACCGCTTTAATAAACGTAATTTGAGAAAATTATACCTGCCCGGCATGCTACTAATAGGTGAATGAGGCCAAGAAAGCGGTCCCGGCAACGGGAGCGCGAGAGGTTGCGACCTTCCGCGTTTTGGTGTTACCGGGACCACGGAGTTAAGCATGAACAAACCAACGATCAATCCTGGCAGTGAGCAACTGCAAAGCCGCTGGCTCAATGTCTGCGTGGATGTCTCCAAGCAGAGTTTGAACTGGGCGTTTGAATGTGATGATAAAGGCCGTCTGGAGGAGGGCATCGTGCCCAATGCCAACACGGCGATCCCGGCGTGGTTGGATCAGATCAAGGCCCGTGCTAAGGCCTTGGGATTCACTCACGCCCAGGTGATTTGCGAACCCACCGGTGGCTACGAAAAGCGCCTTTTAAAACTCGCCCGCCAGCATGGTTGCATGACCGCGTTGGTGAGTGGTGAGAGCGTGCACCAGATGCAGGTGGTGCAGAACAACGATACCGGCAAGAGCGATTGGAAGGATCCGCGCACGATGCTGCTATTGGCCAAGTGGGGCAAGACGCTCACGGACCGGGAGCTCACCAGTCGGTGGCTGGCCCTGCGCGAACTGGGAGCCTATTACGATCGACTGGAGCGTGGCTGCACGCAGACCAAAAATCGGATTCACAAGACCTTGCTGCACCTGTGCAGCGAGTTGTCCTTCAAAAAGGACTGGTTATTTAAGAGCCGCGCGGCCGGGGTCGTGCTCGAGCTCTATGGGTTCAACCCGGCCTCGATGCTCGCGCCCGGGTGGAGCCGCTTCCGCGAGCGCCTGCGCCGGCGCAAGTTGTATCACTCGACGATCGCGCGACTGTGGCACGATGCCCAAGCCTGCGAGTTGTGCGTCGATGACGAGCTGTGGCGCGAGGAACTGAGCGCGCAATTGCGTGAGCACTACGCCGACCTACGCCTGGTCCAGCAACGCATGCAAGCCTGCCGCGACCGCATGATCGGGCTCCTCGAACAACTGCAGCGACACGAGGAAACCCGGCTGCAAGCGCACCCCGGCCTGATCAGTCCATTCCTATTAGCCCGGGTGCTCGCGGAGACCGGGCCACTCAACGAGTTTGCCAGTGTCAAACAACTGTTGCGCTACGGTGGATTGAACCTGCGTCCCCGCCAAAGTGGCTCGCAACGTGGACAGGATCGGCAAAGCAAAAAGGGACGCGCCCGCTTGCGCCACGTGCTCTCACAAGCGGTGCTCAAGCGCGTGGTGCGAGGGCAACTCTACGGCGAGTATTACCACGGCAAACGCGCCGAGGGCATGTGTGGAGCCAAGGCCATGACCGCGGTCGCGCGCAAGTTCCTCAAACTGCTCTACGGCCTGGAACGCAGCGCCACGACCTACGATCCGCAACGCGTGTTTGCCTGTGAATCGGCGACCCGGGCGGCGGCCTGAAGCCGCCTGACATCCTCACCTTTCCCACCCCACCCATGATCGAACCCTTACGCTAAAAACCTTTCCGGGGCCCGTCGGCAAGAGGGCCGCCAGTCGTTCGTCACGGCTTCGGCCGATGACCACCTGCATGTTCCCACCGCCCCTTCCGGCGGGACCCCGGTCACACCGCCGTTAAAGTATCCACCAGACTGGTCGACTACAGGCCAGATCATCGGATGAAGATCATCGCGGGTGCCCGGGATCCCCAACCCCACAAACCACTCCCATGAAACGGGCGGTGAATGGCTTCGCCCTCCACCGCTGGTCCCCGCCAGGGTTCCTGCTAAATAACGAGTTTTATCACTTGATACTACCTAAGGAAGATCGACTGGATCGGCCCTTCTTCTTCTGTGTGGTATCGGAAATGAAAACCGGCTGACTCGATCGCCTGTCTGGCGGTGGCTAGAAATCTCATCGCGTCGCCTTCAGGCGGAGCTACGCGGAAATAGACATCGATAAATACTTTCTTTCCCTTGGCGTCTTCGAACTCCTCCCAGATCTGACCGGATTCGATGAACGCGAGGTAGGAATTGATCTTCTCCTGGAGGGTAAACAGGTGCTCCTCCGGACTATCCCAATCAAGGTGGTCGGAAATGGTAAGCGCGACATCTCCAGTGTCTCGAAGGCGCCCGATCGCATCCACGACGTTTGTTTGGTCCACGCTCATTTAGTTCGCCGATCGATGACGGTCAGACAGGACCACTTGTGGTCCTTGTCTGCACCAGCTTGATAGGCCTTCTTCTCATTTGTCTTCGGCCTTTCGGACCGCAGAACGACGTCCTTTTTCTGTGGCAATCACCACGACTCCGCATTCGCGACAAAACTGGGCGGCGGACTTCTCTGAGGCATCCAAGAGCAGCAGGTCCTCTCCATCGTCGGTCTTCATCTTCAAATTCACAGAGCCGAATCCGAATACGACGAAATCCGAAGCGTTCTTCTTGAAAACTGATTCGCCGGAAATGAGGGGAGCATCACAGTTGGGGCACTTCATATTCTGCCTATCGCTTAAGCTGAGACAGGACCACTTGTGGTCCTTGTCTCCGGCGATTTGTTCGACTTTTTGATTACAGTCTGGAAGAAGGCTTTCATATCCTCTCTGCGGTAACCTCCGTGCCACGCGCGAGCAGGGATGAAGAGGTATCGAGCCGTATCAAGGTAGAGCAATACCCCACGCTCATCCAATCTTGCCCGAGGGACGATGTCCCAAGTGTGGCTGTAATCCTCCCGACTATCCCAAAGATGCGCCCCCCTTTCAGTGAGATGGACCGACAGCTTCTCTTTCCTTCCATTCCGGGCTGCTTTCCGGACGAGCCGCTCATAGAGAGGAATGGAACTGACCAAGATCAGACCGAGCGCAATCCCCAGAAAGCCAATGACCGGAAAGTTCATCCGAAGGGCGATAAAGCCGAAGATGGACGAAAGTAAAACCGCGCCTGCGAACATCGCCTTGCGTGCATGAGGGCTATGATGCCGGTGCATCCGATCAGCGATAACCGCATCGTCTGGCGTGAACTCAATTTCGGCCCGAAACTCCATTATCGTCGAACGATTCAAGTGAGACACGGAGGCCGCGCAGCGGCCGGAGTTGTCTCGACTGGCTGGTTGGACCTTTGATTTCTCACTGGTAGGTCACTCCGGGAATAAGCTCATCGAGATAAAGGCCGACATGCCTCGCTGAGGTCTGTCGGAGAAGATCGGTCGCTTGGATCACCGCTCCATATTTCGAACTCTCACGCACAAATAGGTGAATACGATCCGTCTTCTTTTCTTTCAGTAAACGATCAATGTAGGCGACCGATTCGGGATCTGGAATTCGCTCAGCACCGATGTGAAGACCGTCTGGCTCCAGAACCAACACGAGGCCCTCTTCCCGCAAATATGCCTCTCTTTCGCCGGTCTCAGTTCGAACGAGATAGAAACGATCATCGACTGAAAGCGGCAGCGGTGGGGTATTCCCGAATACCCCAACTGTCGTCAAAACTAGTATCGCGAGCGACTTCATGCTTGTTCGTCCAACGACTAAGCTGAGACAGGACCACTTGTGGTCCTTGTCTCCGGCGATTGGTTCAGCCTCTTTGGAGAATTCGATTCGTATCGGGGAAAGGAATACGATTTGGCGGGTTTCATCCTGGTGGTGGTTCGAATCGGAGAGCTCTCTTTTTGGGGAATCCGCTTCAGCGGCTCAATGCTTCTCTTCCGCTGCCGTTGATCGGTTTACTTCGAACGTCATTTTGCATCCTGATTTCAACTACGCTGAACGTTTGAAGTCAGACAGGACCACTTGTGGTCCTTGTCTGCACTGACTGGTTCGACTCCTTATTCGCCTGCTGGCACATACTCAAGCGTGATGGGTTTGAAGTGCCCCCAGATGCGAATGCCAATATACGATCCAATCCACCCGAAGAGGGAAAAGATCACTGAGAACAGGGGAGCCATAATCAACGCTGCGACTAATCCCATAATCCCCGTGACCGGGGATCCTGATACGGTAACCGTTTTCGCTCCAAATAGGGCGAGTATGCCGAAGAACAAAAACATCGGGCAAAAGACGGCGGAAGTCGCTAGGAACACCAGCTTGAACAGTGAGCCTGCTTTAATCCGACGCAGCCGGATTCTGGCGATGTCGGGAAGCACGAGGGTTGGTGGGGATTCACTCATAGAATTTTTCTGCGTCGAACGTTAGCGGTCAGACAGGACCACTTGTGGTCCTTGTCTCTGAAGTTTGGCGCGAGTGAGGCTTAATTATGGGAGTAGAACAGGGCGGAGGCGAGGTCGGTGGCGGGTTTATCCGATTTGTGGATTGGCCGGGTGCGAGAGCAGAAGTGCGATAAACTGTCCGGCCGTAGGTGGCGCGACCACAGTTCGACGCGCAGCTGGTTGATGAGCAGGCCAGTCGTGGCGCGGCGCGGGGGTTCACGACGTCGCCATTTGGCGAGGGGCACCGAGGGCGGCAGTCGATTCGAGCCGTAGGTTTTGTGCCCGGCGAGCAACAGGAGCGCATACGCGGCCACCGCGCAGGCGGGCTGGCGGCGCACCGCCTCGGGTTCGCGCAACTGCGCTTCGCTGACACCGAGCAGGTCCTTTTCGTCCTTGAAGTTGACCTCGATGTCCCAGCGCCAGAGGTATTCCTGCAAGATCTCTGCGAGCGGCACGTCCGCATCGGTGCAGATCAGGTAGGCGGGCTGCCGGTAGAGCAATTTGCCGCCTGTTTTCAATCGGTAGCCCAGGGGCGCGATCACGACCACCTGCACCAGCGTATCGACTCCGGTGATACGGGCGAGCACCGGCCCCTGGGTTTTGATCTTAAAGTCGTGACGCTTTGCGGCCGCAAAGGCCGACACCCGGGTCCACCCGACGGTGTCGTCCACGCGCAGCTGTTCGGGCGTGGGCAAGGTGTCGCCATACTTGCGGGGGCGGCCGTTCTTGCCGGGCTGCGCTGCGTAGGGCGCGTAGAGTTTGGTGTCCTTGCGCACCCGGCCGATCAGCACGGTGTTTTCCGGCAGTTGGCGCAGGAGGGTGCGGTTGGTGAAGCGCCCGTCGCTCACCCAGTGGATGGGCCGTTGGGTCGCGGTGCGCAGGTGCGCCATGCGTTCGGCGGCGACTTTGTTGATGTTGGCCTGTTTGCGCGCCTCCACATACGCCGCCTGCGCCTGGGCGTCGGCGTGACGCGAGGGCTTTTTGGGCAATGGAGCCTCTTGCCAGTCCACCGGCACCAGCCGGGCGGAGCCGTCGTCGGCGGGCATCGCGGCGCTGAACTGGAGCACGCGCTGGCCCCAGATGAAGTTGACGTTGAAGGGCGGACCGAGGGGGTCCTTGCGCCAGCCGCAGCCGGGGATGCACCGGCCGGTCTTGCGTGTGATGGAGTCGTCCAATGCGACCACCCAGGGCCGGGTGGCATCGGTGGCAGCCAGTGCCTCGGTGCGCACGTGTGCGAAGATCGGCTCGACCGGCAGGCGTTGCAGCAACCGATAATCCGCCGACCAGTCCCGGTGCTGGGAGCCAGCGGTGCTCAATGCACCGGTCACCGTGTGGCGGCCCAGGTTGAGCAACCCAGCCAGCCATTGCGTGCGGGCGCGCGCAAAGTCCTCGGGCAAGTCGAAGACCGGCGCGAGACCATCGAGCAGGGAATCGAACGCTTCGCTCAACGAGGCGTTTTTTTTACAGGGACCCTGTCGGGCGGGACTTCACGCCGGGAGACAATGAGGTGGCCCTTGTCGTGGATCGTCCACTCGACGGTCTCGCCTTTGGCGAAGTCCATCGCTTGAGCGATGGGAGTGGGGAAGTTGATATAGAACTGGGAAGTTTCCTTCCGCTGAATGCATTGAACTTTAGTTGGATAGCCCATGAAGATAACTAGTTTAATTACTAGATTAATGACAAGCCCTTTCCTCCCAAAAAACTAGTCGGTGCCAAACTTCAGAGACAGGACCACTTGTGGTCCTTGTCTGCACCAACTTGATGGGCCTTTTATTTCGGGGTAGGTTCACGATCGGGAAGATCGCCATGAAATAGCAGATGAGTGCGGCCATGGGCAACATAGTCTTCACTGGCTCTTTCGTCTCTGGATCAACTAATTCAGTCTGGAGACCAAGCCTCGCGTGAAAAACCATAACGCCGACCGCGACGAAACTGAGAATGAGAGACCACCAACCAATGGCGCTCCAAACTTCTCTTATCTTCGGGGCACGCAGGGGAAGCCCGACAAGTAGCGCCGCGGCTACGAATACACCGCTACAAATGGATGCCATGATCGCCTGGAAGATAAGCGAGAGAGCGCCGTCGTAAACCGTCAGCACCATCGCGACCATGTAGATGACCCAACCAACTACGAAACCGACGCCGCACTTGAGGAGGGTCTTTGCTATATCGCCCATCGTTATAGGTGAGACGCGATGGCCAGCGAACGTGAAATCGTGGCCGAGATTGAGGAGGAGCGATCACACAACGGCGGCCCTGGCCGTCGTTGTCTCGACCGGCTGGATGAACGAAGCCGCTGCGCGGCGCAGTGAGGAGTGAGGGGTATGACGTTCGGGACGCACGGCGGTTGACGATGTATTTTGGTCCGCCAATCGCAAGACTGGCGGTGCTATGTCCAAAAACAAATCCACCCGTAAAGGTCGCGACTTCCGTCGTGACGTCACCGAACAGTATCAATCGTTAGTGCGCTTCGATGAGATGCTCAAGCTGCGAAGCATGGCCTTCTCCACCCGCTCGGAGTATGTGCGCTACGTGCGCAAACTCGCGCAGCACGTGAAGCGCGATCCGGCCGAATTGAACGAGGCGCAGCTTCGCGCCTACCTGCTGCACCTCAAGGAGGTCCACCACTACAGCGGCAGCACGATGCGCACCGCCGTGTGCGCCATGCGCAACTTCTACGGCAAGTTGCTGGGCCACCCGTGGAAGCTGTTCGACCTGGTGCGCTCGCCCGATCGCAAAACCTTGCCCGCGGTGCTCACCCGCGCCGAGGTGGCGCGGTTGTTCGCGGCGATCACCGAACCTCGGTTTCGCACCATCCTGCGACTCATCTATGCGTGCGGGTTGCGTATCCGTGAAGCAACGACACTAGAGGTGACCGATATCAAGCGTGAGCCGTGCCGACTGCATCTGCACCACACGAAGGGGCAAAAGGAGCGCTACGTGCCGCTGCCCGAATCGATGCTCGAGGAGTTGCGCGCCTACTGGCGCACGCACCGGCATCCGAAGTGGGTGTTCCCTGGCACCGGTCGGGGCTGGCGCGAGGGGCCCGGTGCGCGCGAGCGCCTGGCTCTCGCGTCCGAACCGATGGGCGTGGGTTCGATCCAAAACTGCCTGCGGTTGGTCGTGCCGGTGGCCAAACTGCCCAAGGGCACCCACCCGCACACGCTGCGTCATTCGTATGCGACGCACCTGCTCGAAGAGGGCGTGAGCATCCGCTTGATTGCGCAGTTCATGGGCCACTCCTCCATTGAAACGACCGCCATTTACACGCATCTGACCGCCGTCAATGAAGCCGCCGCTCGCGCGGCGGTGAGTCGTTTGCTCGACGGCATTTAGTTAAATCCGTGTCGGCCTTGGCCGAGTGGCTCGGGGCGCAAGCCCCGGGCTACGCGTGCACGCATGCCATCAGCCCGGCGCAGCGCCGGGCGTTGGCGGCGATCGCGCGGTGTCGGACGCCCGAGATGGGCGGCCGCGTGTATCGCTGTGCCCACTGCACAAAGCACGACTTCGCCTACCATAGCTGCCATCACCGCTCGTGTCCGCGGTGCGGCGGGGCCCGCACGGCGGCATGGACGCAGCGCCAGCGGGACCGCTTGCTGCCGGTGCCATATTTTATGGTGACCTTCACACTGCCCGCACCGCTGCGCGCGATCTTCGCGGCGGAGCCGAAGGTGATGATCGACCTGCTCTTTGGCGAGTCGGCCCGCGCGCTGCAATCGATCGCGTCGTTGCCCAAACACCTCGGAGCCGATCTGGGCATGACCGGCGTGTTGCACACGTGGGGACGCCAGATGCAGTTGCATCCGCATGTCCACTTCATCGTGCCGGGCGGTGGTTTGGCTGAAGAGGGTTCCGCGTGGCGCCATACCCACAAACCCGCGTGGCTGATGCCGTCTGCACCGGTCGCGGCGCGCTTTCGCCAAGGCATGGCAGCGGCGCTGCGCGCCGCGTTGCCTTCGTGGCACGCGCAGGTGCCCGATTCCTGCTGGCGGAAAAAGTGGGTGGTCGACATCCAGCACGTCGGCTCCGGGGTCGCCGCGATCAAATACCTCGCACGTTACGTGCAGCGCACCGCCATCAGCGACGAGCGTATCCGTTCCATGGATGCTCAGTCGGTGCGCCTCGGCTACCGCGACAGTGCGAGTGGTGAGCACAAGGAGTGCACGTTGGAGGCGGGTGAGTTCATGCGGCGATACTTGCAGCACGTCTTGCCCGCCGGAGTCCATCGTGTGCGCCACTTCGGCTGGGAGCACCCGGCGGCGTGGCGGCGACGGCGGGTCGTCGAGACCTTGCTCGAAGTGGAGATCGTCGTGCGCCCGAAGCAGGCCGAAGACGTGGTGCAGTGGCACCTGGTGTGCCCGCATTGCCAAGCCGAGTCGTTGCGCTGCGTCGGCACCCTGCCACGCGTCGCGCGTTCGCCGCCGTTCGTCTCACGGGCCGCATGAAGACTGCCATCTCCAATGATTATTCACGCAGGAATCCACCGCTCGTCGCGGTGGACACGCGACGGCGCGCCTGCATGGCGCGCAAATCACGCTACGGCGTATCTAGCGCACCACTACGCGTGACTAAATCCGCCAAAACAACCCGGAGAAAGTCAGAAACGTGCTTCGAGGAACACCGAACGGGTCAGCGGCGGACGGCTTCGGCTCTGCGCTCAATAACCCGCTCGAAATACAAAACGCATAAGGCGTAGGCACCCACGCCTGACCTTGCTTGGGGCTTGTTCATCAGGAGTCAGGATGTCGGCTTCGCGACATCCAAACTCTCAGGGTTCGCCCTTCTTTTTCGGACGTATGAAGTGCTCCGAATCCTGAATCCTCGACTTTCATTTTGTGCGGTGGAGTGGCTCTTCTCTGCGGTGGAGTGGGTTTAAGGGAACGTCGGGAATCGATCGCACTGTAGTAACTTCCGGCGAACGTCGGAGCTCAGACGCGGAGGCCGCGCAGCGGCCGGAGTTGTCTGAAGCGATTTGATGGATCAATTTTCATATCTTGGGTGATGGGAACGCAGGTGGAATGGGGTAAATTTCTGGCTTCTTTCAGGCTGACGGTTTTCTGCGGCGGAGTGGTTCTAGTCTGAGCAGTGGAGTAATTTTATTTTAAGCGGTGGAGTCAGCTCCTCGCTATTTCCATCGATTTAGATCAGAGAAGAGGGACCAGCAAGTGAAGTCTCATACGCCAAGGTCGTGCGACTGGCCCGAATTCTCTGCATGCTACTAATAGGTGAATGAGGCCAAGAAAGCGGTCCCGGCAACGGGAGCGCGAGAGGTTGCGACCTTCCGCGTTTTGGTGTTACCGGGACCACGGAGTTAAGCATGAACAAACCAACGATCAATCCTGGCAGTGAGCAACTGCAAAGCCGCTGGCTCAATGTCTGCGTGGATGTCTCCAAGCAGAGTTTGAACTGGGCGTTTGAATGTGATGATAAAGGCCGTCTGGAGGAGGGCATCGTGCCCAATGCCAACACGGCGATCCCGGCGTGGTTGGATCAGATCAAGGCCCGTGCTAAGGCCTTGGGATTCACTCACGCCCAGGTGATTTGCGAACCCACCGGTGGCTACGAAAAGCGCCTTTTAAAACTCGCCCGCCAGCATGGTTGCATGACCGCGTTGGTGAGTGGTGAGAGCGTGCACCAGATGCAGGTGGTGCAGAACAACGATACCGGCAAGAGCGATTGGAAGGATCCGCGCACGATGCTGCTATTGGCCAAGTGGGGCAAGACGCTCACGGACCGGGAGCTCACCAGTCGGTGGCTGGCCCTGCGCGAACTGGGAGCCTATTACGATCGACTGGAGCGTGGCTGCACGCAGACCAAAAATCGGATTCACAAGACCTTGCTGCACCTGTGCAGCGAGTTGTCCTTCAAAAAGGACTGGTTATTTAAGAGCCGCGCGGCCGGGGTCGTGCTCGAGCTCTATGGGTTCAACCCGGCCTCGATGCTCGCGCCCGGGTGGAGCCGCTTCCGCGAGCGCCTGCGCCGGCGCAAGTTGTATCACTCGACGATCGCGCGACTGTGGCACGATGCCCAAGCCTGCGAGTTGTGCGTCGATGACGAGCTGTGGCGCGAGGAACTGAGCGCGCAATTGCGTGAGCACTACGCCGACCTACGCCTGGTCCAGCAACGCATGCAAGCCTGCCGCGACCGCATGATCGGGCTCCTCGAACAACTGCAGCGACACGAGGAAACCCGGCTGCAAGCGCACCCCGGCCTGATCAGTCCATTCCTATTAGCCCGGGTGCTCGCGGAGACCGGGCCACTCAACGAGTTTGCCAGTGTCAAACAACTGTTGCGCTACGGTGGATTGAACCTGCGTCCCCGCCAAAGTGGCTCGCAACGTGGACAGGATCGGCAAAGCAAAAAGGGACGCGCCCGCTTGCGCCACGTGCTCTCACAAGCGGTGCTCAAGCGCGTGGTGCGAGGGCAACTCTACGGCGAGTATTACCACGGCAAACGCGCCGAGGGCATGTGTGGAGCCAAGGCCATGACCGCGGTCGCGCGCAAGTTCCTCAAACTGCTCTACGGCCTGGAACGCAGCGCCACGACCTACGATCCGCAACGCGTGTTTGCCTGTGAATCGGCGACCCGGGCGGCGGCCTGAAGCCGCCTGACATCCTCACCTTTCCCACCCCACCCATGATCGAACCCTTACGCTAAAAACCTTTCCGGGGCCCGTCGGCAAGAGGGCCGCCAGTCGTTCGTCACGGCTTCGGCCGATGACCACCTGCATGTTCCCACCGCCCCTTCCGGCGGGACCCCGGTCACACCGCCGTTAAAGTATCCACCAGACTGGTCGACTACAGGCCAGATCATCGGATGAAGATCATCGCGGGTGCCCGGGATCCCCAACCCCACAAACCACTCCCATGAAACGGGCGGTGAATGGCTTCGCCCTCCACCGCTGGTCCCCGCCAGGGTTCCTGCTAAATAACGAGTTTTATCACTTGATACTACCTAAGGAAGATCGTCTGGTTCGACTCTGTTTTCATCTGAGTGATTCCAATTCGGTTTCGAATTTTAGCGACTCTAGCGATACACTAAGTGCCTCCGCATTCTTTCTCCCCATCGCTGGAAGTGAAACATGCTTACCATCCAAAACCTCATCGATTATTCTTTTGGCTTCGGATAAATCTAAATCTGCTCCGATTTGTAGTGCTTGAGTCGCGGATACTTTCTTCGCCTCTGGGAACCAACCTACAATCTTGAGATGCACCGAATTCATTGGAATTATGTCGAACGTTATATAGTCACAATAAATTGTGACCCAATGGGGGCAAAAGCACAAAAAATTGGACATTTGCTAGGATTTTTTGTTTTCTTCGCGCCATTATGGCGCATCCAAAAAATGGTGATGGGAGGCCCAAAGGGGAGCGTCGGGAGCCTGAGGCGAGTCCTTGGGTTCGCCGATTGGTCGAGGCACAGGCAGTTCATTTGACTGCGAAACAACTGGGGTGGTGGTCGTTTCATTTGGAAAGCTTTCTGCGATACTGTCGCAATCGTGGTGATCAGGTCGAGGCGCGAGTGCTCGCCCGCGGTTTTTTCGATGCTTTGTCAGTTGAACAGTTTGGCGAAGGGACTGCGTATCGGGTGGATCAAACCAAACAGGCGCTGACGGTGTTTATTCGCGGCATCGAAAACTGGCATTGGGAAAGGTCCGATGCTGGGGCGTGGATACCGCGTTTTCGCATCAAGCCGCCGGTGGATCACGACGCCTCTACCATGGATGGTGCGACGGGGGCAGCGTCGACCTCAGGCGTTTCACCTGCAGCCGGATCGACGGGAGCAGCGGTTTCGGTTTCCCGGCAAAACTGGCAGAACGCCCTGAGCACGGCACTCCGGGTGCGCCACTATGCCCTGCGGACGGAAAACACGTATCGGCAATGGGTGCGGCAGTTGTTGGATTTTCATGCCGATGTGCCGTTGGCGGATTTGGGTGAAGCGCATGTGCAGCGCTTTTTGGAGCATTTGGCAGTGGGGAGAAATGTAGCGGCCTCCACTCAGAATCAGTCGTTTTCCGCGATCCTGTTTTTCTTCACGCATGTGCTGGGGCGGGATTTGGGGGAACTACACGACACGGTGCGAGCGAAACGGGGACGCAAAATGCCGGTGGTGATGGATCGCTCGGAAGTGCGTCGGGTGCTGCAAGTGACCGAGGGAACGTCCGGATTGATGTTGCGGTTGATGTATGGCGCGGGATTGCGGCTGATGGAGTGCGTGCGTTTGCGGGTAACGGATGTGGATCTGGCGCGCGGTCTCATCGCGGTGCGAGCGGGTAAGGGAGACAAAGATCGCAGCGTTCCCATTCCCGTCGCTTTGAGTGAAACGTTGGGCGAGCATTTGAAGCGATTGCGCGGACTGCATGAGGTCGACCGGATCAATAGTCTGCCCGGAGTGTATTTGCCTCATGCCCTCGAAACCAAATATCCCAACGCAGGTATAGAGTTTGCATGGCAGTGGTTTTTCCCGACCAAGAATCTGCAGAATGATCCACGCTCCGGGCTACGTCGACGTCACCATTTGCACAAGAACACGCTGTCAGTAGCTATCAAACAAGCGGCCCGATTTGCCCGAATCGAGAAATCGATTTCCTGCCACACGCTGCGGCATAGCTACGCGACGCATTTGGTCGAAGATGGCGTGGATCTGCGCAGCATTCAGGAATTGCTGGGCCACAAGAGCATTGAGACGACGATGATCTATACGCACGTGGCCAAGGCGGCATCGCGTCGGGTGCATAGCCCGCTCGACCGCATGGATGACGATTGATTTTTGAAGATGCTGAAAACTGAAAGGCGGAGAAGCTGAAATGACGGCGTGGATGGATGCACCGGTAACCGCAGATGGCGCGGATTATCGCGGGGGGGGTGAAGATTCCGTCAGGCTGATAGATCGGGTCGGAGTTTTTGGTGATTTTTCGCGCCTTTTGTGGCGTTCAAATCCGATCGATTGATTCCGTTATTATCCGCGTTCATCCACGAAATCTGCGGTTGGGTTTGCCTTGATGAGAGCGCCTGCGAGCAGGCGGCCTACCACGGGAGGCCATCCATGGACACGGTGGTGCCGAGCCGGAGCTCGGCGTTTCCCGTCCAACCCGAGGCGGTCATGCGGTTCGAACCTGCTGGCCTGCTACCTCGACTTGCAGCGGCCTCCGCTTGCTGTCGTGGTGATCGCGACAAGCCATGGTCCATGCCCCTTCATCAAGTCGCCTGCGGATGATTCCCATCCTCGCCGCCCAAGCCGTTGGGCTGGCCTGCGGACTGGCGGGTGTGCGGGTCAACTCGTCCTTGCTGCCGCCGGAGGTGCTGGGGCTTTACGGGTTGTTTCTCACGCTCATTCCGTTGGGCAACGGCGTGGTGTTTGCCGGGGTCACGCGATTCGTCGTGCGCCATTGGGCGGCGGCCTCCGATCGGCCGGCTTTCGTCGGCCTCGTCGGGCGGGCCTGGCAACGGCGTTTGGGCTGGCTCGCTTTGGCCGGAGTCGGAACGGGCGTCGCCATGTGGGGGATGGGCCTCAACCCGGGGATCGGTTCGGCCGTCGCCGTGGGCGCGGCGGTATTTCTCAGCACCGCCCTTATTTCGGTCGGGGCGATGGCTCAATCGGCCCTGCAGGCGGACCGCCAACACTGGCGCGATTTGGCGGTGAGCGCAGCCGGTTCGGTCACCCGCACCTTCTTGCCACCGGTATTGTTCACGCTCGCCGGGGGCGCCGTGCTCTCACTCTGGACGGGCTTCACGCTGCATGCAGCGGTGCTCGCCGGCATGGGAGGATGGCTGCTGCTCGGGCGCGGGATTTGGCGTCAACCGGCACCGTCCACCGCCAAGTTGCCGCCCGCCTACGAGGGCGGCATGTTCGTCGTGCTGTCGTTGATGGGCTGGATGGTGATGGGAGCCAACCGATGGTTCATCGCCGGGTATTTTGATGCCGCCACCATCGGCTATTTCGTTTTGGCCAGTGGCGTCGGGCTCCTGCCCGCCATGGTCTGCACCGCCCTGCTGCAATACGCCCAACCCGGATGGTTCGCGCTCGGCGATGGCTCCGCCGAAGACCGGCGACGGATGACGCGCCAAGTGGATTTGGTCGCCATTGGTTTTACGGTCGCCGCTGTCGCTGGACTGCTGGGGCTAACGGCGCTCGGTCCGTGGCTGATCGGTCCGTTGATCGCCCCAGACTACGCTCCTGCGCTGGCTTGGATTCTGCCGACGGGATGCTTCGGTCTCACCCTCGGCTTGAAATCGCTTTTTCACACCCAACTCCTCGCTTCCCATCGCGAAGCGGCTTGTGCCCCGGCGGAAATCACCGGTTCCGTGATCCTGCTGATGGGCGGGTGGTGGTGCGCCCGCCTGGGTCCCGAAGCATTTTCAAACTGGCTGATCGCTTCGCCGTTGGTCGCGCTGGTGGTGGTGCGTCCAATCGGCCGCTGGTATCCGATCGCGCCTTCGCCAGATCAGGCCGGTCGCAATCCGTAGGTCCGCAACGGTCCGGTCAGGAACAATCTCATCAGCTCAACCCGTCCGGTCGAGGCGCCTCGACACGCTTGGCTGGCGACGTGCGACGCATGGAGCCAATCGGCCGGACGACGACTGACCGAAACCAACTTGCGGGCGAGATAAGTCGCCAGCAGGCCGTGCCCTTCCCTCAAACTGGCGTCCGCAAAGCATCGATATTGCGCACCCAGCGACCAAGGTTCTCCCGCATCGTCGCACCCCATTCGGGCCAGATCGGTCAAGTCCTCCGCAACGCCCGCCCGACGTCGTTGCGTCGCGAGGCGGGCGCGGTTCGCCCCCAACACTTGGTCACGCCGGCGGGCGCGAGTGATTTGGGCGTCATGACAACGGTAGTGCAAAAGCGGCTCGGCGATTCCCGCCAAACGCTCGCTCTCGGCCACGCGGACGAAAAAATCGAAATCCGAGGCCGACGTAAAAAGTTCCCGGTAGAGGTGGCGGCGCACGAATTCGGCCCGGGCACACATCGTCGGACACACCACCGGCATGTCGAACGTGCTGAACCGCCGTTGTTGCGCCGGATCGATCAGACTGAACACGCGCCCGGTCACGCCGCCCGTTTCGTCGATCGCTTTCGCCAGGCCCGAACAAAGTCCCACGGACGGGTCCGCTCGGAGCACGCTGACCTGTCGCTCCAAACGATCCGGCAAACACACGTCGTCGGCATCAAGAAACGCGACGAACTCACCGGTGGCGGCAGCGACCGCGGCATTGTGCCCGGCGGGTATGCCTTGATTTTGCGGGAGGCACACCATCCGCACCCGGGGATCATCGCCGCCGGGACCAAGATCCGCGGTCGACAATCCGGCGCCGTCGTCGACCAACACCAATTCGAAATCGGCAAGCGTTTGGGCGAGCACGCTACGCACCGCCAACGGCAAATACGGGGTGCGTTGATGTGTCGCCATGATGACCGAAACCAAGGGCATGTGTGCGCAGTTGAGGTCGGAATGAGCAAATCGGCAAGCCCGCGCCATGGAGCGCGGGATTGCTTCCGCCCCCGCCCCTGCACGATGGTGGTCGCGTTGACGATGCGGCCCCCTACTCGCCTTCCCCGTGTTCTGCACGTTGTCTCCCATCTTGCTTTGGGCGGAGCGGAGCGCGTGGCGCTGACGTTGATCAAAAGCCTCCGCTCCGAATACGAGGGTGCCGTCTACGCCGTGCGCGGCTTGGCGGATGGTGACACCGGCCGGGCGTTGGAACGCGAACTCGCAGCGCAAGGCGTGCTCCTCATGTGCGGACGCCGTATCGGCATGCGTTTCGGCGGCATGGTGATCAGTGGGTTCGGGTTGGCTAAAGCCGTGCGACAGTTCGAACCCGACATAATTCACCTGCATACCGAAATTCCCGAGGCCGCCTACGCGGTCATGACCGCGGTGTATCCATCATTCCGGCACATTCCGGTGGTGCGCACGATTCACAATGCCGTGTTCTGGGATTTCGCGCCACCGCTCGCCCGGTGGTGCAACCGACGACTGGCCGGGGCCTATTGTGCCGCCGTTTCGCAAGGCGCGGCGGATGCGCTCGCGGCGCTGCGTCGGCGCACCGGGGCAGCCCCGCCGCCGGAGCCCACGATACTCATTCGCAACGGGCTGCCCTTGCCGGAAACCACGCGACGGGCTCCCCGTGAAGTGGGCGCGCAAATCGAGCTCGGGTTTGGCGGCCGACTGGAGCCCCAGAAAGGCGCGGACTTGTTGCCCGCGGTATTGGCGCAAACGCGCCTGCCCGCCGGGCGAACCGCCCGGCTGCGGGTGTTCGGCAGCGGGGACCTCGCTGGCGTCGTGTTAGCGCTCGCCGATCAACCACCGGCGGGGTGGACGGTGGAGCTGCACGCGCCGGTGGCAGATTTCCGGCAACGGTTGAGGGAATTCGATCTCCTGTTGCTGCCGTCCCGTTTCGAAGGACTGCCCCTGGTCGCGATCGAGGCGGCGTTGGCCGGTTTGCCGATCGTTGCCACCCGGGCCCCGGGCACCGTCGAAGCCCTGCCCGGTGACCATCCGTGGATGGCCCGACCCGGTGACGCGGTTGACTATGCCCGTGTGCTCACGACCGCACTGGCGGACGAACCGAGTTGGCCCACCGCCGCCGTCGCCGCTCGCGAGTTTGCCGAGGCCCGGTTCACGGCCGACGTCATGGCGGCGGGCTATCGCGACCTGTATCAACGCGTATGGGCGAAGCGATGACGGTCGCGCGGGCAGACGTTGACCCCTCGAAGGTCGCACGCACGATCGGCCGCACCGTTTCCCGCTCATTGCGCAACTCATGACCACCTTGGCTCCCGTCTGGCGAACCCGCTTGTTTACCGGCACCGGCGTTTTGCTCGCGCTCGTGGCGGGGTATCACGTGGCCCAGGGTTCGCTGTTGTGGCCCGCCGCCATGGTCGCCGCCTCGCTCGCGGTCGTGGCCTCGTTGATGCGCACGACGCGGCTGCAGGCGTGGATTCTGGCGTCGCTGGTGGCGGGCTACGTCGTCGGTAATCGAGGTTTCGCCCAATTGACCCTGCTACCGGGATTGCCGCTGCTGCCGGCCGAGGCGGGGTTGATCGTGTTGGTGGGGCTGCAAGTCATCCAACGCGCGACTCGTGGCGCCGCCGGCTATCGCGTGGGCGGACTGGAGATTCTTATCGTCGTCTGGATGGTGATCGGAGCGGTGCGATTTGCTTTCGATTTCCCCCGCCACGGCTTTTTCGCTGCGCGGGATTTCGCAACGGTTTACTACGCGGCGTTCTTCTTCCTCGCCCAAAACTGGGTGCGACGCGCGCCGGAACTGAAGGAGGTGTTGCTCAAGACCGTGCGCATTTCGGCCGTGGTGCTGTTGTTCACCCACCGACTGGTGGAGCTGTTTCCCGGGTTCTTCTTTGACGTGCTGCAGATCAACGGCGCGCCGCTCATTTATTATAAGGCGGACTTGGTGGGCATGTTTCTCGCGATGGGAGCCATCGTGCAGTATCTGCGCTTTGAGCAAAAAGGGGGCTGGTATCGGCCGATTCTCGCGGCCGCGATGGTGTTTGAGGTGATCAATACCGACAACCGCGCCGCCATGCTCGCCTTGGTGGTCGGTGGGGGCTGGCTGATGCTCGGTCGGCGCTGGAAGCTCACGGCCTGGGTCGGCACGGCGGCGGTGCTCGGTGTCTTGGGCACGTTGTGGGTCGCCCGCATCACCAATACGCCTTGGCAACAAACGCCCCTGCTCGGCCTCTACGAAAAAGCAATCTCAGTCGTCGATCCCGCTGGGCATCGTCGCTATCAAGGCGAAGACACCTTTAACAAAGGAGCGAACAACCAGTATCGTCTAGTCTGGTGGGAACTCGTGACCCGGGAGACCTGGGAAACCAATCCCGTGCTGGGACTCGGTTTCGGCCACGATCTCGCGTCGGAGTTCATGCAAACTTACTACGCCAATGTCAGTGAGGACTACAACGTGCGCAGTCCCCACTCGATCATCATGACAGTGTTTGCGCGGATGGGTCTGGTGGGACTCGCCGCCTACTTGGCCATCATCGTCGTTATAACCAAGCGAACCTGGCACGTGGTGCACACCGAGGACAGGCTGGCTCTCCCCTTCTGGCTGAGTGGTTGGACCATCCTCGTGACGGCCTGTTTCGGCGTCGTGCTCGAAGGGCCCATGGGGGCGGTGATTTTCTGGCTCATGCTGGGCACGGCCAACGGACTTTCCACGCTGCCGTCGGCCGAGACCGCCGCGCCGGAGCTCACCGCGGTCGAACCGGACGATGCTTCCGGGGCGACGAAAGCTCCGGCCACTCCTTGACCACGGGTCGGAACTTCGCGCTACTTTCCTCCCACTCGTCTCCCTTCTCTCCGCGTTTTCCCTCTGTCCATGGCCGTTAATCTGCGTTCACCGCTCGAAGTATTCAGCATCTTCAAGCTGACCACGCGCGAACGTTGGGACATCGGCACGCCGCTGATCATGGCGACGTTGAGTGCGATCGGCATCGCTTTCATCTACAGTGCGCAGTTTTCCACCAGCGCGAGCTCGTGGATCATGCAGGGGGCTTGGTTAGCCCTGGGAGCGATGGTCTATGTGGTGGTTTCGCTCATCGATTATCGGTTCTGGTTGAGCGTAAATCATTTATTCTACGGACTTTGCCTAATACTACTCGTCTTGGTCCTGATTCCGGGCGTCGGCACCAACGCCTATGGCGCACAGCGCTGGCTGCGGATCGGTCCCGTCGGATTCCAACCCTCCGACCCGGCCAAGGCCGCCGTATTGCTCATGACGGCCAGCATTCTCATGCGCGAAAAGGTCGGCGGGGTGTTTCAGTCGCTCGGCGTGCTGGGGAAGTTGGCGCTTGCCGTGGGAATTCCCATCTTCCTTATCCTGCTCCAACCCGACTTAAAGTCGTTCATCGTCCTGCCCCCCATGGTTTTCTCAATGCTCTACGTTTCCCGTCTCTCGACGCGGTTCTTCGTCGCAGCACTCGGCGCCTTTGCGGTCTTGATCGGAATCATCGCGTGGGACAGCGCCCGTTACATTAACTTTATGGAGGAGAACAACTACTCCTTCGTGCGCGATAAGGGTGAATACGAGCCGCACAGCCTGCTGCCGTTTCACGATTATCAACGCAACCGCATCATCTCTTTCACCAATCCCGACAAAATCGACCCCATGGGCATCAGCTGGAATCAACGCCAGTCGCTCATCTCGGTCGGGAGTGGCGGACTGCTCGGCAAGGGCTGGACCGAGGGCACTCAAGCCCAACTCGGTTACCTCCCCCGCGCCGTCGCACACAACGATTTCATCTTCTCGGTCATCGCCGAGGAGAAAGGACTTTTGGGAAGCCTCACGGTTCTCAGCCTGTTTGGTTTAATGTTGTTTAATGGCATTCGCATCGCCGGCCTCGCCCGGGATAGCTTTGGCACGTTGCTCGCCCTCGGCGTCACCGTGCTCTTCGCCGTGCACGTGTTTGTAAACATCGCCATGACCATCGGACTCGTGCCCATTACGGGCATACCACTTCCCTTTATTAGCTACGGTGGTTCCTTCGTGCTCAGTTGCTGTTTGCTGCAAGGACTCGTCCAGAGCGTCTATCGTTTTCGAAAGGACTTCACGTGAAACTGAACCTTTTCACCGATATCGCACGCCGGACCGAGCATTCTTGCGCCGCAACCTCAGCCCATGGGGCCACCGTCCAACCCAAGGACAAAACCCACCATGAGCGATCAATCCTCCTCCCGGCGCGACGGCAGCACCTCTTCAGATGCTCCCGACCCGGCTTCCCGCTATGACGAAGAACTGGCCCAGCCGCCCGCCCAACGCAAAGCCGATGCGCTCGATCGCAAAGGCCTAAAAAAGGGCTCCCAAGACCGCGCCAAACAGCGCCCGCTGCTCCAAAAAATCGTCGCTGCTTTCCAAAAGCAGAAGACGTCCTTCCGCGAACTCATCATCAACGCCGAACCGCTCGAAAAGCGGGTCGCCCTGCTCGTCGATGGCGTGCTCGAGAAATACGAAATCGAGCGCGAGTCCGACAACCGCATGGTCGGCGGCATCTACAAGGGCCGCATCAAAAACCTCGATCCCGGCCTCAAGGCCGCGTTCGTCGACATCGGCTACAACAAAAACGCCTTCCTCCACTACTGGGACATGCTCCCCGCCGCCGCCGACTCCTCCGTCGAGATCGTGCGCGTGAACAGCAAGCGCGGCAAAAACAAGAAGTCCGGCAACGAGCCCACCGTTAAGGACATCCCCAAACTCTACCCGGCCGGCTCCGAGATCGTCATCCAAGTGACCAAGGGCCCCATCGGCACCAAGGGTCCCCGCACCACCACCAACCTCTCCCTGCCCGGCCGCTACCTGGTGCTCATGCCCTACAGCGACCAATGCGGTATCTCCCGCAAGATCGAGGACCCCAAGGAGCGCACCCGCCTCAAGCGCCTGGTCAACGAGCTCACCATCCCCGAAGGCATGGGCGTCATCGTGCGCACCGCCGGCGAGGGCAAAAAAGCCCGCTACTTCGTCCGCGACTTGCACCTGCTCCTCAAAACCTGGGCACAGATCCAAGCTCGCGAATCAAGCGAACGCGCCCCCGCCTGCCTTTACCAGGAGCCCGACATCGTCGAGCGCACCGTGCGCGACTTCCTCACCGAAGACGTCGACCGCGTCCTCGTGGACAGCACCGACGACCACGCCCGCGCCCAAGCCGCCGTGGCCCAAATCTCCGCCCGCTCCAAAGGCAAGATCGCCCTCTACAAGGACAACATTCCGATCTTTGAGCGCTTCAACATCGAGCGCCAGATCGAGCAAACCGCCCTGCGCAAGGTCGGCCTGCCCTCCGGCGGTGAGATCATCATCGACGAGACCGAGGCCCTTATCGCTGTCGACGTAAACACCGGCTCCCACAAGAACCGCGGCGGCGACGAGAAGAACGTCATCTACGCCGTCAACCTCGAGGCCGCGACCGAGATCTGCCGCCAGATTCGTCTGCGCAATCTCGGTGGCCTCCTCGTCATCGACTTCATCGACATGAAGGAGCGCCGCCACCGCAACGCCGTCTACGAGCGCATGCAGGAACTGATGAGCCAGGACCGCGCCAAGACGCACATCTTGCCGATCTCGCAGCTCGGCATTCTGCAAATGACCCGCCAGCGCCAGCACGAGTCATTGTCGTCCAATCTCTACACCGACTGCCCGTATTGCCGCGGCCGTGGCAGCGTAAAATCCGCCACCACCATCTCGGTCGAGTTGCAGCGTAAACTCTCCTCCGTGGTGCGCCGCCTCACCGGCCGCAATGGCTCGGACGACTACGCCCTGCGCGTGCTCGTGCACCCGACCATTCTCGAGCGTCTGCGCAACGAAGACGCCGACCTGCTCGTGCGCATGGAGCGCGATTTCGGCGTCAAGTTGGCCTTCCGCGCCGACCTCTCCTACCACGTCGAAAATTTCAAGATCATCAACGCCATCACCGGCGAAGAGTATCGGTAAGTTTCGCCCCCTCCACCGGCCCGGCGAGAACGCCGGGCGAAGTCTTTTCCTCAAGGCGCGCCCCCATCGGCGCGCCTTTTTTTACGCGGCGGCGGACCGACGGGAATTCAAGGTGTCACGGTCACGATGACGCGCCGGTAACGCGACAGCGCCGGCGTGCCTTTATCGGTGATACGGAGGATGAAGTGCAGGGTAACTTCCTGATCCACTTCGGGCGCGTTGACATGAAAGCGGTCCACATTCTCCGCCCCTCCGGGGGAGCCGGCTTTGTCGGACGTGCCGGCTTCCGGATAATAGAACCAAAGGTAGCTGATGCTATCGCCATCGGGATCGCGGCTGCCGTAGGCATCGAGGGTGAAGCCCTGGCCGGATTTCACCGTGATGCGATCGGGATGATTGAGGTGCGGCACCGGCGGGTGGTTGGCCTCGGCATAGGATTTCGTCGTCCAATCCATGCGTGCAGCGAAGTCGTTTTGAAAATCATCACGCCACCGCCAGAGCGTGACCTGATCACTGGTAAAACTCTGGTCGTGCTTGCTCACCGTCCGATTGTATTCACCTGAAAGATACGGCTGATAAGTGTCGGCGGCATTGGTCCAGATGGGACGGGTTTCCGGCGTGGGCACCACCACGGAGCTCCCGTCTCCAATCGAATCGAACGCCGGAGTGCTCACCTCGTAACGACCGCCCCAGCCGCCCCAGTCGGGCCGGTCGGGCACGTTGAGTCCGTTGGGCAACAGTCCCAGAAAAGCGGGCGTGTCGCCTTCCATGGCCCAGGCCACGTCGGGATACACCGCGCCCAACGGGCCGTGCCCCTGCTGGATGTTCTCGGCCAGCCAGCGGTTGCTGATGGTGGTGTTGTCGATGCCGTCGTAAACGCTGTTGATCCCCACCCAGACAGACTGCCCGTAGCTGTCTCCCGGCGTGACGATGTAGAACAAATCAGGGAATTTCTCGCGCAACCACATGGCACTGTCGTCCTGATCGGAGATCGTATAGACGCGCAGCTTTGCCACCAGACGCCGCAGCTCCTCGGCCGACCGCGTGCGGTCGAGTTCATACAACGCCTGCGCCAGCACATTGGGACCACCCCAGACCGAAATCCACAGCGGTCGGTCATCGTCCTTTTCCAGCAATTCGATGATCCAGTCGGAGCCTGCCGTATTCATGCCTTCACCCACACCCGTCATCCCGTATTTGGGTATGCCGTCCTTGGTGATGGCGCGCAACGCATCGGCGGTGGGGTAACCCGGTTCGTGCTGCAACAAGTTGGGCTGCACCTGTTCGTAGGCATCAAGAATCGTATGGATGAAGTCGGGCCGAATGCGGTTGCGTTGCCAGCAGGAGGTCGTGGCGACAATACCCTCGATATCGAGCTGATTGGCGTAGAGCAGGAGCCGCACGAGCGACTGCTCGTCGTCAGGATCGGCCCCCATGTCGGTGAGAACCAACACCCGGGGTTTCGCACGGGAAACGGCGGACGCGGGCAATGCGGACACCCATAACAACGCGGTGATAAGAAGCAGCCAGGGGGTTTTCGATTTCATAAAAGGAAGGTCGGCCAAGCATCAGATGGCAGTCGGCCGGTAGGGGTATAGTGGAGTGCAACGGACTCGCCTGAAGAAAGCCAGTATGGCGGCGGAGATCGAGCTCGGGCGAGGAAGAGAGGAATGGGCACCCTTAGGATACCAGATATTTTCTTAGCACTCCTCCTTGTTTCCCTCATTTATTGCCGTAATTCTAAGATTTTTCGGCTGAACGATTCGCGGCCATTCCGACCATGCGTTCGACTCCACCACCCCGTTCCTTCGATCCCTCGCGGGCCACGTTCTCGCCCTACGGCCTGACCTGCGTGCACTGGCAGCCGTCGCCCATGCGGCGCCCGGACCAGCACAACGAAATCGAACTGAACCTCATGCTGAGCGGATCCGTCGTTTACTTGCTCGGGGGCTCACAAATCGAAATCACCGCAGGACACCTGAGCGCCTTTTGGGCCGCCGTTCCGCATCAAATCCTGTCGTTCAGCCCCGACGTCGCCTACTACGTCGTCACCGTCCCCCTGCCGTGGTTCCTGCAATGGCGCATGCCCGAAACCTTCGCTCAAGCCTTGATGCAAGGTCGCGTGGTCAGCGAAGCATTGGGTGCAAAACAGGAAACCGACCGGGCACGTTTCGCGCAATGGGAGAGCGATCTGGAAAGCAATGATCCCGAGACCGAACACGTGGTCCTGCTCGAAATCCAAGCTCGCCTGACCCGCCTCGCCCACCGCGTGCAGCGCACCGTGCCCCAACGGTCTCTCCACATGACGGGCATTCGGCTCAACCGGGTTGAGCAGATGGCGGCATTCATCGCCCAAAAATACCCCCACGAAATCGGCGTTCAGGACATCGCTGATCACGTGAAACTGCACCCCAACTACGCGATGAATCTTTTTCAGCGCGTTTTCGGCACCACCTTGATCAAATGCCTGACCCAGCACCGCGTTTCGCACGCCCAGCGCCTGCTCGTCACCACCGACGCCTCCATCGCGGAAATCGCCCTGGCATCGGGCTTCAACTCGATAAGTCGCTTCAACCAGGCCTTTCGCGAAGGCTGCCACTGCACGCCCCGCGACTTCCGCCGGGGCCACCTTTGAGCGCCACCACCCGCGTCACAACCCCGTTGCCCCACCCGGATGAATTGCCCCACGCTCGCCGCATCGCTTGCGCGAAGTCGGTTTCCGGTTCCTGCTAGCTCATCCATTTTACTATGTCCTTTGATACTGTTGAAGAAGCCATCGCCGCTGTCGCCGCCGGCAAACTGATCATCGTCACCGACGACGAAAACCGCGAAAACGAGGGCGACCTGATTATGGCCGCCTCCAAGGCCACGCCGGAGACCGTCAACATGATGATCCGCTACGGCAGTGGCATCGTGTGCGTGCCCACCACGGGCGCCCGCCTCGACCGGCTCGGACTAGGCCCCATGACCGCACGCAATCGCGAGGTGCAGCGCACCGATTTCGCCGTGAGCGTCGATGCCAGCAACGGCATCAGCACCGGCGTGAGCGCCTACGACCGTTCCATCGCGATCCGCCTTTTGGCCGAGCCTACGTCGACCGCCGCCGACTTGGTCCAGCCCGGCCACGTGTTTCCCCTCCGCGCCCGCCCCGGCGGCGTGTTGGAACGCGCCGGTCACACCGAAGCGGCCGTCGACCTGGCCACGCTCGCCGGGCTCGATCCGAGCGGCGTGTTGTGCGAACTCGTCAATGACGACGGCACGATGCAACGCCTGCCCCAGCTGATCGCGTTCAAGGAGAAGTTCGGACTGGTCATGATCTCGGTCCAGCAACTGATTGCCTACCGCCTCGAACGAGACTCGCTGGTGGAAAAGCTCGCCGAATCATCCATCGAGACCCCGCACGGCACGTTTAACGCGCACGTGTTCCGCAGTCGTCTCGACCAACGCCGCCATCTGGCACTGACCCTCGGCTCCATCCGCGCCGACGAACCCAATCTCGTCCGCGTGCACAGCGCCAATCCGTTGACGGACGTATTCAAGGAACAAAGTGACCGCGCCGAGTTCGACCTCGTGCAGGCGAGCCTGAAACAGATCGCCGCCGCCGGATCGGGGGCCGTGCTCTACATGCAGCCTTCGCAAACGTGGGAAACGTTGTTCCCGACTCCCGATACCAAACCCGTCTCCTCGATGGATTTCCGGGACTACGGCATCGGCGCCCAAATCCTCCGCACGCTCGGCCTGGGCAAAATTCGTCTGCTCACCAACCACCCCCGCAAACTCGTCGGCCTGGAAGGTCACGGCCTCGAATGCACCGAACAGGTGCCCATCAGTTGATGGAAATACCCGTCGCCGGGGGACCACGCGCCGCGGCGGGAATCCGACGATCGCGCTGAATCGATCGGCCCGCGACGCCGCTGGAACGAAACCCTCATGCGTCCCACTTCGGATCTGCGCGGACCTCCGGATACAACCGTTTCATGCAGTCTTCACAGATACCGTGCGTGAACTCCGCCCGGGTGTGCTCCTCGATGTAGATCTCCACCTGATCCCAATACCCCTCGTCGTTGCGGATTTTTTTGCATCCCGCACAGATGGGGATGATCCCGCGTAACTCTTTGATTTCTCCGAGCGCCCCGCGCAACGAGGCCGCCTGTTCATTCACTCTGCGGTTGAGTTGCACGAAGCGCCAAATCACTGCGACCAACAGGCCGATCACCAACCCAGCAATCGCGAGCGCGCCATAAAGCCGCGTCAGATCCGGCGATGCATCCGGCGCGTATATCATGGCCTCCACCGGCACGTTCTCCCCAACCAACCCCAGGCGATGATACGTGGCGGCAATATGGTGCCACCGGCCGGGATTCTGGTAACCCAGCTCCACGACGTCGGGCAGGATGAGTTTACGCATCGCTTCCGCTTCAAAACGCAGGTGCTCGCGACTGTGCCGCTGACTGTATTGGGTGAAAATCAACTCCACCATCTCGTCGACGTGGTCGAGGGCGTAACGCCATCCCCGCAACGACGCCGCCCGAAATCTGGCGACGCGATCGGGATGGGCGTCGATCTCAGCCGCGGTCGTGAACAACACGTCACCGTAAAAATCGATGCCTCCGGAACGCGGCGTGAATGTGAGGTAATCGAATCCCGCCTGCTCCAACAAAAACACTTCATCGGTCGCATAGCCCGACATCGCGTCAACCTCACCACCGATCAAGGGCTGTGGACTGAAGACATGAGGCACGAGTTCCAGTTGGTCGCGCGCGATGCCTTCAAACCAAAGGTAAGCGACCAACTCCTCGGCGTGTTTCTCCAGCATGAGCTTCCGACCCGCCAGATCATGCACCGAGGTCACACCGGCATCGGCCCGCGATACGAACACCAGCGGCGAATGTTGCAGAATGGCGGCGAGCGCGATCACCGGCTTCCCCTGGCCTGCCATCAATACGAGATCGGACGCCGCCACGCCGAACTGAGCCTTGCCCTCCAAGACCGCCGCCGCCGTATCCTCTCCGACTTCGGGCTCGCGCAAGGTGACCGACAACCCCTCCTCTTCGTAGAAGCCTTGCTCAATCGCGGCATAGTATCCCGCGAATTGAAACTGGTGTTTCCATTTTAACTGCAACGTCACAGCGGTCAGTCCCGGCCCCGCCGCCCACGCGGCCGACGTCCCGATCCACCACAAAATCAAAAACCCGAGCAGTCGTTGCGAAAGTTTCGGCATCCTGTCAGCTTTGCCCTCGGGCGACATTCGGGTCCTGCGCAATGAAATCCACCATTCGAGCGATTAGATTGTCCCCCACGGCGCAACAAAAACCCACGGCGATTGCCCGTCGGGTTCGGTCAAGAAGCAGCGAGACAGTTGATCCGGGTCCTGCGAGTGGTCCTCTCGGGAACCCTTTCGCCTCGTAAAAGAAGTTGGCCGGCCACCTACCCCTAAGTGACCGGCCATTTGCTTTCTTAGTTACCCCAAAAAAGTCCCCGCTAAGCGGGAACGGGAATACCTTCATCTGGTTTTCTGCCGGAGTCAATCCGCCCCACAAGAAGAATATACTTAGACTAAAACAGCGGCGGCTCCGCAATCTCCCCCATCAGGAAGTTCCACCAACGGCGCCCCGCGGCTCAACGCAGGATGTCGCGCAGGCGTTCATACGAAAATGGCTTGGGCAGGAAATTCACGTCCTCCACCAATTCGACGTTCTGATGCGCGGCATTGTCACTGTCTCCGCTCATGTAGATCACCCGCAGATCCGGCTTCTCGGCCAGGAGCCGTCGGCCCAGATCTCCGCCCAGAATTTCTCCCGGCATCATCATGTCGGTAAGTAGAATGTCGATGCGTTCGGCGATCTCCGGCCAGCGAGCGACGGCTGCCTCACCGGATTCCGCGGTTTCGACCTGAAACCCCTGATATTGCAACAGGTGTTTCGCCACCTCCAACACGTTGCGATCGTCGTCCACCAACAGAATGGTGCCGGTGCTGCTCTGCTCCACCGATTTCGGGGTGAGCTTGGGGGAACCGGTGTCCGCGACGGGCGGAGCCGCTGCCTTCGCCAGGGGTATCTTGATTATGAATACAGTGCCTTCTCCCACGATGCTTTCGACCCGGAGCGTGCCGCCGTGCTGTTCGATGATCCCGTGCGCCGTCGACAGGCCCAGACCGGTGCCGCTGCCCACTTCCTTCGTGGTGTAAAACGGTTCGAAAATATGCTCCGCAATCGCACTGGGAATACCGGGGCCGTTATCGGAAAAACTGAGCTGGGCGAATTCCTGCGTCACCCCATCGGCGTCGGGCTCGCCCTTGATTCGCTCGGACCGGAGGGACACCCGCCCACCTTTCGGCATGGCGTCCCGAGCATTCACCGCGAGATTCATGATGACTTGCTCCAACATCCCCGCGTCCCCCAGCACGGGCAGCGGGGCCGAAGTCAGTTGCAGCTCCATTTCGACGCCTGAACCCAACAGACGTCCCAGGATTCGCGTAAAATCGCCCACCATGGTGTTGAAATCCAAGTCGACCAAGCTGATGCGTTGGCGGCGGCTGAAAGCGAGAAGTTGCCGCGTGAGCGCCGCCGCTCGACTGGAGGCTTCCTCGACCTGCAACGCGATATCCTGGATCTGGCCCGGCGCCATGTCGGGGTCGAGCTGCAGCAGTTGCGCGTTACCCCGAATGACGGTGAGCAAATTATTAAAATCGTGCGCCACCCCGCCCGCCAGCACGCCCAGACTCTCCATGCGCTGGGAGTGACGCAGGTGGGACTCAAACGACCGACGTTCGACGGCGTAACGAATGGTCCGAGCCAGACTGTTGGGACTGATCTGGCCTTTCACATAGTAATCGGCCGCGCCTTGCGTCACCAGATCGGCCCCCAATGAATCGTCGTCGATCAACGTCAGCACGATGACCGGTGCGTTGCCGGAGGATCGACAGATTCGGGCCACCGTTTCGGTGGCATCACTGTCGGGCAACTCGAGATCGCTGAGCACGGCATCGTATTTCTGGGCGTCCAGTTCCGCGACCGCGTCCGCCACATTATCCACGATCTTGACCTGAAAATCGATGGTCTTGCTGCCCAACAACGCCGTCTTGACCTGCACCGCATCGGACGGACTGTCCTCCACCACGAGCACCTTCCACGGCCGGCTGATATCAATCGAATGCGCGGACGCGGTCGGGTCGGCGGAGATCGCGTTGGGAGCCAGCGTCGGCTTGATTTCCGTGGAGCTGGGCAACGTCACCACTTCAAACCAGAATGCTTCGAGCGAACGGGCGATGGCGGTGAATTTGTCGAAATCGACCGGTTTCTGAATGTAGGAGTTGGCGTGCATTCCGTAGGCCTTGAGCACGTCTTCGTCGGATTTCGACGTGGTCAAAACCACCACGGGAATCAATCGCAGCAGCGGATCGTTTTTGATCTCTTCGAGCACCTCATGCCCGTCCTTCTTGGGGAGATTCAGGTCGAGTAGAATCAGATTGGGGGTCGAAACCCCCTGATATTTCCCTTCGCGGTGGAGAAACCGCATGGCTTCGTCTCCATCCTCGACCACATGCACGATGTTGGCCAGGCGCGCCCCACGCAGAGCATCCAGGGCAAACATCCGATCGGTCGGACTGTCTTCGACCAGTAGAATCTCGATCGCACGGGCGGATTGTTTAAATGACTCCATCTTCAATGTTTTGGTTTAGGCAGCGCGAAGAAAAACGTGGAGCCTTCACCGGGGACCGACTCCACCCAAATTTCACCCCCATGGTGTTGGATGATCTTTTTGCAGATCGCGAGTCCTATGCCCGTTCCCGCATGGGCCGTTCGCGTGTGCAGCCGTTTGAAGATCACAAAAATGCGTTCGAAGTGCCGCGGTTCAATCCCGATGCCGTTGTCACGCACTTCCACCTGCCACGTCGTGGAGGTTTCGTGCACCGTCACCTCCAACTTCGGAGGTCGCCCGGGATCGATGTATTTCAAGGCATTGGACATCAGATTCTGCAACACCCGGGAGATTTGCCCGCGGTCGGCCCAGACCTGAGGTCGGTCCCCGCGGCGAACCAGCGTCCCGCCGACTTCCGCCAAGCGCACGTTCAGCATGGCTTCCACGTCATCCAGCACGTCCGCCAAATCGAACGATTTGAAAGCCAGGGTGCCCCGGTCGACCCGGGAGTATTCGAGCAGAGCTTCGATGAGACTTTGCATCCGGCCGGCCCCTTGAACCGCGTGGCCCATGAGCTCGGCCGCGCCACTGGTGAGCTGGTCCTGGTGATTCTTTTCCAACATGCGCAAACAGCCGGTGATCGCCCGTAGGGGCTCCTGCAGATCGTGAGATGCCACGTAGGCAAATAACGCCAGCTCATCGTTGCTGCGCTTCAGCTCCTCCTGGCGTTCCTTCAGCGCCAGCTCCATGTTTTTGCGCGCCGTGATTACCTGGGTGAAGAAAATCACGCCTCCGATCTCCCCCGCGGCGTCCACCCAGGGCCGGACTTCCCATTGGAGCCATTCAATCGTGCCATCGGGACGCTTGAACGAGTCCTCGTCCCGCCGCTCGATCTCGCCCGCCAGCGCGCGTTGGTGCACGGCTTTCCACTCTTCCGGCAAGTCGGGGAAAACATCGTAGTGACTCCGACCGATCACCTCCACACCGTCCAAACCGTAGGCACTGACCCACCGGTCACTCGTCTGCACATAGCGCATGTTGCGATCGAGCATCGCGATGGAAGCCGGGGCATGCTGCACGAACTGTCGCAACAGGGCTTCGCTCGCGCGCACCTTTGCTTCCGCCTCCCGCTCGACGGTGATGTCGCGATTGATGCCAATGAGTCGCACGGGTTCACCCGCGTCGTTCCGTAAAACCGTCGCGACCCCGTGAATGATCCGGATCGCACCATCGGAGTGTTTGACCCGAAACGAGCAGTCGAAGGATGCACTTCCATCCAAAGCCAATTTGATCGCCTCCTCCGCCGCCGGAAGATCTTCCGCCACCAGCGACCGTTGCCACACCCCGTAGTCCACGGGCCCCTGCCAGTCATAGAGACGGCGCATGGTGTCATCCCATTCCAACACGTCCGAGCCGACCTCCCACTCCCAAACTCCCAGTTGCGCCGCTGAATTGGCCACTTGCAGGCGGGCGTTGAGTCGCTCCATTTCGATCCGATCGTGAACCCGTCGCGTGATGTCCTGAAACGTGCCGATAAGACCCTGGACCTTGCCATCGATCCTGCGGCCGGCTTTCGCGCGGGCCAACGCCCAGCGACGGGTGCCATCGGGCCGAATCACTTGCAGTTCCAGTTCGTAGCCCACGCCTTCCTTCATGCTGCGCCCGATCGCGGCCTGGAGCCGTTTCCACGACTCCGGCGCAAACATGCTTTCCTGTTGGGCGTAGTTCGGCGCACCATCCTGCGGCCACAGCCCCACGATGCGAAAGAGCTGATCACTCCATTCCACCTCGCCCGTCTGCGTATCAAACGTCCAACTCCCGATATCCGCCACCCGCTCCGCTTCGACCAACAGCGACGCATTCCGAGCCAGGGCAGCGTGTGATTTGGCCAACTCCTGCGTGCGTTCGGCCACCCGCACTTCAAGTTTGTCGTGCGCCTCCCGCAGACTGTTTTCGGCTTCGTGCAAACTGTGTATGTCGGTGTTCGTGCCAAACCACCGCGTCACTTTGCCATGCTGGTCGTGAATCGGGTGCGCCATGGTGTGAAACCACCGGTAAACGCCGTCATGGCGCCGAATCCGAAAATCCACCTCGAATTCCGTCCCGGCAGCCGCGGCCACTTTCCAATGCGCCAAGGTTCGCTCCCGATCGTCGGGATGCAGCTGCTCCGTCCATCTGAAACCCAACTGCTCCGCCTCGGGCACGCCGGTGTAACTCACCCACTGCGGACCCAGATAGTCGCACGGCCCCGCCGCCTCACAGGTCCAGACCAGTTGCGGCAGGGATTCCACGATTTCCCGCAGACGAAACTCGCTCGCCGCCAGGGCCCGGGACGTGGCTTCCCGCTGCTCGCCTGATCGGTTCAGCGCCAGCGCCAATCCCCAAATCAGCGCCAAAAACAACACCGCGTTGCCCAATGCCAGCACCGCCAGAGCGATACCCGGAGTCGTCCCGCCCGACGTCAACCAACGGTGCACCAGCGCCCCCGCCACGAAGGGCAAGGCCACCGACAACGGGGCCAAAATTCGCAACATGGCGCTGCCCTCCCCATCTTTGAGCAGCAACGACTCCGAGCCGTCCCCTCGTCGCAAACAAAACATCCCCAGGGAGGAAAGCCCAAACCCCACCGCCGTGAGCACCGCCATCGACGAGAACGGCGCCAGAGCCCGGAGCCCGATAAAATCAAACCAATAGCCTCCCATGCCCATTAACGCGATCACGCCCACGCCTATCGCCGCACTGGTCGAAAGCAGGGCCCACCAGCGGTGCCGTCCGACCACCGCACTGAGCCCAATTCCGCATAATAAAAAGCTGCCGGCGGTCGCGGCCGACATGGTGTAGTGCCACCAACCTGAAACAGGAACCGCTCCGTCCGAAACGACCTCCACCATCGTTTCGCTGCCCCACCACCGCACGCCCAGTTGGACTCCGGCCAGTATCATCAGCCCCAGGCCGCACCCCACCACCCACGTTGACTTGGCTCGAATCGGTCGATCGGAATTTTTCAGGCCGAGCGCCACCGCCACGAATAAAAAGGCCAACGCCGTGACCGGTTTCATGCTCGCCTTGTCCGTGCCCGCTCCGGTCAGCCACGCGATGTCGAGCAACCAGCCCAACGCCACCAGGATCGCGCCCCAACCCAGAATCCCTGCCACCCACCGCAACGTCGCGCCATAAAACGCCCGCGAACTCCAGCCGCCCTTAGCCAAATTAACAACATCTGCTTCCGTCATCGGGATACGTCTTCCCCTTTCCGGCCAGCCCCCGGATCAACCACCTTATCTCTCTGCATACCAACGAGGTTAGCTTTCGACATACTTTTAGCAAATTGCGCGACGCATAATCACGAAGAACGCTATCGACACTTCGCCGCCAATATTGAGGGAAAAGCCACGGGCGGGGGGAAGGCGACTCGTCAACGCTCCTCGAAGCGCAACTTCTCCCGATTTTTGCGCACGCGATCAGCCGGGAACAATTGGCCGTTCATGGCGATATACACCCCGGGCCGTTGGACGAGTAATCCGCCGATGGCGCAGCCGACGTTGAACACCGCATCATTTTGCCGAAAACGGGCCGGCAACATTGACCCGGTGAACACGATGACTTTGTCCGGGATGTCCGCCAAAACCGCCGCCGTATCCGTCATGGTGTCGGTGCCGTGGGTGATGAGGATGTGGCGTTCGGTCGCCGCGATCACCCGCTCGCGCACGAGCGCCCGATCCGCGTCCGTGAGCTGCAAGCTGTCCTTGCGCAACACGCTCTCCACGGTGAAGTCGAACGTCACGCCCGCCTCGTGCAAAATCGCTCCGGCCTGCGGCTCGCCGATCTCGTAGTCGCTCTTGGCGTCGAAATACACTTTGTCGATCGTGCCGCCGGTGGCGATGACGCGAATACGGGGAGGTTCCAGAGCGGACATGGAGGCACGCTAGCGAAAACGTCCTGCCGTCAAAGCCCATTCCGCATCCGGCACGCGCGGGTTTCGGTTCGGGTTGCGCTGAGCGCGGAAGAGTTCCATCTCCTCAGAGTCTCCCGTCGGTCGTGCCCAATCACGCCCGCCCCTCCGCCGTGAAAGCCCTCACTTCCGTCCTCGCCACTTTTCTGGAAAGCCGCACCAGTCGGCACAACCTGCTCACCCTCGGCAAACTGCTGCTTATTTTTGCCGTGCTGGTCGCATCGTTCAGCGTGCTTTTCCACGTGTTGATGGAGCACGAGGGGCAACATCACACGTGGATCACCGGTTTCTATTGGACCCTCACTGTGATGAGCACGTTGGGGTTCGGCGACATCACGTTTCACACCGATACCGGCCGGTTCTTTTCCCTGATCGTGCTCGGGACCGGTGTCGTCTTCCTGCTGGTGCTGCTCCCGTTCACTTTCATCGAGTTTTTCTACACGCCGTGGATGAAGGCCCAGGCCACGGCGCGCGCGCCGCGCGAGTTGCCCGCCGAGACCGAGAATCACGTCATCCTCACCCTGCACGGGCCCATGACCAAGATCCTGGTGCGCATGCTCGAAAAGCATCACCACCCCTACTTCATTCTCGTGCCCACCGTGGCGGAGGCATTGGAAATGCACGAGCGCAACATCCCCGTGGTGGTCGGCGACCTGAGCGATCCCGACACCTACCGCCGCCTCCGGATCGAACAGGCCGCGATGGTCGTCACGACCCGGTCCGACGTCATCAATACCAATGTCACGTTCTCCGTGCGGGAGGTCTCGGAATCCGTGTTGGTCATCGCCTCCGCCCGCTCCAGCGCCGCCCGCGACGTGCTCGAACTCGCCGGCGTCTCCCACATCCTTTCCCTCGAGGAAATGATGGGGCAGGCCCTCTCCCGCCGCGTGGTGAGCAACGCCGCCC